>NZ_JAMXBK010000018.1:0-201920 GCF_023913815.1 Pseudarthrobacter cellobiosi | reverse complement strand
GGTGACAACACCCCCCGGATCATTGATGACTGGGGGACTTAATCATGCCGAGACCGACAGGCCAACAACCCCAATTCTTACTCGTTAAGGGGCTACTAAAAAGGTAACGAGGGACTACTGGCCAGGGAGGCTGTAGCGGTGTTACGGGCGTCCGGTGGTTCCGTAGCGCAGTTGGAGGCCGACGGCGCCGTCGTCGGCCAGCGAGGACAGGTACCTTTGCGCCGTGGCCCGGGAAACCCCCACGCGGGCGGCCACTTCCACCGCCGAATACTGCTCGCCGGCGACCAGCGATTCCAACACCGCGGCCTCGGTGGCGGAGCGGGATTTGGCCGCTGGTCCCACGTCCCCGGGGATCAATGCCCGTTTGGCCCGCTCCACGGAGCCCTGGTCCAGGGCCCCGGGCTGGCCCAGCAGCCTGCGGTACCGGGCATACGAACGTAGCTGCTGCGAGAGCGACTCGGCGGTAAAGGGCTTCAACAGGTACCCGAGGACGCCGCGGCGGAACGCTTTCCGCAGCGACTCGGCGTCCGATGCGGCACTGAGGATCATGGTGTCCACGTCCAACTGCTGCAGCAGGTCGAGACCTGAGGCGTCCGGGAGGTAGACATCCAGCAGCACCAGGTCCGGGCGGAGGCTGTGGATCGCCTGCAGCGCCAGGGATGCCGACCCCACTGGCGCCAGCGCCAGGAATCCCGCCACCGAATCCACATACGTTGCGTGCAGCTTGGCCACGTGGAAATCGTCGTCCACAATCAGCACCCTGAAATCCTCAGGCATCATTGTCCTTTCCAGCTAAATCCTGGGTCCCCGCAGGTGTCCCGGCGGTGGTCCCGGCCGTTGTGCGTGGCAGGGAAGCCATAAACACGGCACCGGGTCCGCCCTGTGTCCCCGGCTCCAGTAAGCGGACGTCTCCGCCGCGGCGCCGGGCCAGCTTCCGGGCCAGGGCCAGGCCCAGCCCCTGCCCGCCACTCCGTCCACCAGCAGCCGCCGGAGCCGCCAATACTGGGCCAGCCGCCGTCGTAAATCCCTCGGCGAAGACCGCTTCCGCATTCGTCCCGGCGGCCAGCCCGTCGCCGGAATCGGCGACGACGATGTGCAGCGTCCCGGCGTCGTCGTGCGGTTCATCCAGCACCTCCAGCTCCACCCAGCGATCCGGGGAGGAGCCAGCGACGGCGGCGTTCACCGCGTTGTCGACCAGGTTGCCCAGTACGGTGGTCACGTCCTGCGGCTCGGTGACCTGGCCGCGGACAAGGGTTTCGGGGCCGATCCGCAGAGTCACGCCGCGCTCGTCGGCCTCCACACCCTTGGCACCCACAAACGCCTGCAAGTACGGGTCCTGCAACAGTTCGGCCTGGTCCACGGGGAACTTCAGCGGCCCCGTGGCGGCCAGCCCGGCCAGGTACTCGCGGGCCTGTTGGTGCTGCTCGATGCTCATGAGGCCGGCGATGGTGTGCAGCTGGTTGGCGAATTCGTGGCGCTGGGCGCGCAGGGCCGTGGACATGGTGCCCACCGCGTCGAGTTGCCGGGTGAGCTGCTGGAGTTCGGTGCGGTCCCGGAGCATCACCACCCAGCCAAGGTCCTCGCTTCGATGCAGGGCCTTGCGCGCGCTGGCCACCAGGACACTGCCACCGGCTACCAGCTCGATGGCGTCCGCCTCCGCAGCGTCCGGCCGGGTCAACGCCCTGAGCTGCTCGGGCAGCGGAGCGTCGGCCCACGGCGTCCCGGAAAGGTCCGGCTGCTCCAAAAGGCGCTGCGCCGCTGCGTTGAACACGCTGATCCTGCCGTCGGCCGAAACACCGATGACGCCGTCGTCCACGCCCTGCAAAACGGCAACCTGGTCATGGACCAGCATGCTGATTTCCTCAGGCTCCAGGCCCAGCGTCAGGCGCTGGAGCCTGCGCCGCAGCAGGAACGAGGCCAGCACACCCGCCAACAGGGAACCGCCTGCGGTGAGGGCGATCGGGACGATATCGCGCGCCAGACTTTGGCCCAGCGTTTCCATTGAGTAGCCAACACTGACAATTCCCACCACGGTTGTGGAGGACCCGGGGGCGTAGATGGGCACCTTGGCACCTGCTGACGGGCCGAGGGTCCCGGTGTTCCGCGTGGTCTCTTCCTGACCGGAAAGCGCCACCGAGGGATCGGTGCTCACGTGCTCGCCGAGACGGGCAAGGTCCGGATGGGCCAGGCGGAGGCCCGTCTCGTCCGTGATCGCCACAAAGAAGGCGCCGGTGCCGAGGCGGGCGGCCTCTGCGGCGGCCTGCACGGGCCCGGCGGCCAATACGGGAGCCGGCGGCGTGCCCTCATCCTTGCTGATGGCCTCGACGGCGGAGCGGATGTGCGGATCCGAGGCCACGGTCCGGGCCAGGGTCAAAGCCTGGTTCTCGGCCTCGTCGCCGATCCGCCCGGACACCAGCCAGGCGTGGACGGCGCCGCTGAGCAGCACCACGAGCAGCACGACACCCAACTGCAGGAGCAGTGTCTGGGTGGAGAAGCGCATGGCGAGCCGTGGCACCGGGCTCCGCCCGCCGTCGCACGCGCCGGTATGTACGGGGCAGCCGGGGCGCTGGAAATCAAAGTTCTTCTCCCCATCTTAGGCACTGAGCACAATGCGCAAAATGCTCCGAATAAGCAGTATGCCAATCAATTGAGCCAAAGGCACTGCCGTGACGCCCGCCACCCTAATGTCTGTAGCACGCGTCACACTGCGGTGGCGTTGTTCACCCGAAGGAGCCGGCCGTGCTGGTATTACTTGGATTCGCAATGATCGCGGTATTCATGGTGCTGATCATGACGAAGAAGTTGACGCCAGTACTGGCGCTGATCATCGTCCCCACCGTTTTTGGCCTCTTCGCAGGTGCCGGACTGGGCATCGGGGACATGGTCCTGGAGTCCATGAAGTCCATGACGTCCACGGCGGCCCTCCTGATGTTCGCCATCGTCTACTTCGGCCTGATGATCGACGTGGGGCTGTTCGACCCGCTGGTGAAGTTCATCCTCCGCAAGCTCGGCAATGACCCCGCCAAGGTGGTGCTCGGCACGGCCATCCTGGCGGCCGCGGTCTCCCTGGACGGCAACGGCTCCACTACCTTCATCCTCACCACCGCCGCCATGCTGCCCGTCAACCTGCGCCTGAAGATGAGCCCGGTTGTCCTCACCTGCGTGGCCGGCCTGGCAAACGGCACCATGAACATCCTGCCGTGGGGCGGTCCCACTGCCCGCGCCGCCACCGCGCTGCACCTCGACGTCAATGACGTCTTCGTCCCGATGATCCCGTCCCTCATCGCCGGCCTTGTAGTCGTGTTCGGCTTCGCCTGGCTGCTGGGCCTGCAGGAACGCAACCGCCTCCGCGCCACCGCACCGGAAATCTGGGGTGTCCCGGACACCGCTGAAAAGTTCGACGGCGGCGCTTCCGACGGCGGCACCGCCGCTGCCTCCGCCGGTACCGGCCGCAGTGGGTCACGTTCCCCCGGAACCGGAAGTCCCGCCGTCGGCGGCTACACTCCGGAAGGTCCTTCAGTTGCTGTCCTGGAACGCACCGAAACCCTGGTGGAAGAAAAGGACGGCGGGCTGGCCGACACGGCCCTGGACCCGAACCGCAGGACGTTGCGCCCCAAGCTGTTCTGGTTCAACTTCGGACTGACGGTCGCCGTGATGGTGATGCTCGTGGCCGACCTCGTCCCGCTGCCGTTTGTCTTTATGGTCGGCTCCGCCATCGCACTGGTAGTGAACTTCCCCAACGTGAAGGAACAGGGCGCCCAGCTGGTGGCCCACGCACCGTCCATCGTGGCCGTGGTGAGCATGGTGATGGCCGCGGCTGTCCTCACCGGCGTCCTGACCGGCACCGGAATGGTGGAAGCCATGTCCGCGTGGCTGGTCCAGATCATCCCGTCCAGCATGGGCCCGTTCATGGCAGTCATCACCGGCGTGCTCAGCATCCCCATGACCTTCTTTATGAGCAACGACGCCTTCTACTTCGGTGTCCTGCCGGTGCTCAGCGAGACCGCCGCACACTACGGAATCAGCGCCGCGGAGATGGCGCGTGCCTCCATCACCGGACAGCCGTTCCACCTGCAGAGCCCGCTGGTTCCGGCCATCCTGCTGCTGGTTTCGCTGGCCAAGGTGGACCTCGGCGACCACCACAAAAAGGTCCTGTGGCGGACCGCGGTGGTTTCCCTCGTCATGCTGGGTGTGGGAATGCTGACGGGAGCCATCGGGATCGGTTAGTCTGTAGCTGCCTGTGGCCGGTCCCCGTGACCGGGACCACGGCACCGAGGTGCCCGTCTGACGCCCGCTGGGGGTCGTCAGACGGGCACTGACGTTTCCCCACTAGACTGGTTCGGAAAACAATCCGAACCTGCAGGGGAGATCCATGGCTGCGATCAACCGTGACGATGTTGCGCACCTCGCGCAGCTCGCTCACATCGAGATGAGTGCTGAAGAGCTGGACAGGATGGCCGGCGAACTCGCCGTCATCGTTGATTCAGTGAAGTCCGTGAGTGAAGCCGCCGGTGATGACGTCCCGGCAACCTCCCACCCGATCCCGCTGACCAACGTGTTCCGCGAGGACGTTGTGGGCCACACCTTCACCGCGGAGCAGGCACTCTCGGGAGCTCCGGATTCCGATGAGAACCGTTTCAAGGTCCCGGCAATCCTGGATGAGGCATAACCATGACTGACACCAACGAACTCATCCGCCTCTCGGCCGCGCAGCTGGCCGCCAAGCTGGCCGCCCGCGAGGTCACCTCCGTCGAGGTCACCCAGGCTTACCTCGACCGCATCGCAGCTGTCGACGGCGGCGAACGCGGCGTGAACGCGTTCCTGCACGTGAACACCGAAGAAGCGCTCGCCGTCGCCGCCGAGGTGGACGCCATCCGCGCCGCCGGTGGTGCCGCGGCCGAGGAACTCCACGTCCTCGCCGGCGTGCCGATCGCCGTCAAGGACCTCATCGTCACCATCGGCCAGCCCACCACGGCAGGCTCCAAGATCCTCGAGGGCTGGCACAGCCCCTACGACGCCACGGTGGTCAAGCGCCTCCGTGCCGCCAAAATGCCCATCCTGGGCAAAACCAACCTGGACGAATTCGCCATGGGGTCCTCCACCGAGCACTCCGCCTACGGCCCCACCCGCAACCCGTGGGACCTGGACCGGATCCCCGGCGGTTCCGGCGGCGGCTCGGCCGCGGCCGTTGCTGCTTTTGAGGCCCCGCTGGCCCTCGGCACGGACACCGGCGGATCCATCCGCCAGCCCGGCGCCGTCACCGGCACCGTGGGAGTCAAACCCACCTACGGCGGTGTTTCCCGCTACGGTGCCATCGCCATGGCTTCGTCGCTGGACCAGATCGGCCCGGTTTCCCGCACCGTCCTGGACTCGGCGCTGCTGCACCAGGTCATCGGCGGGCATGATCCCTTTGACTCCACGTCCCTGCCCGACCCCCTGGCAGACCTCGTCGCTGCCGCCCGCGTGGGCAACGTCGAAGGCATGCGGATCGGCATCATCAAGGAACTCCACGGCGAGGGCTACCAGGCCGGCGTCGAAAACCGCTTCAACGAATCCCTGGAACTGCTCAAGCAGGCCGGTGCGGAAATCGTCGAGGTCTCCTGCCCCAACTTCCAGTACGCCCTCGGCGCCTACTACCTGATCATGCCGTCGGAGGCCTCCTCCAACCTGGCAAAGTTCGACGGCGTCCGGTATGGCCTGCGCGTCCTGCCCGAGGACGGACCCATGACCATCGAACGCGTGATGGGGGCCACCCGCGCCGCCGGCTTCGGCGCCGAGGTCAAGCGCCGCATCATCCTGGGCACCTATGCCCTGAGCGCCGGCTACTACGACGCGTACTACGGTTCGGCCCAGAAGGTCCGCACCCTGGTCCAGCGCGACTTCGAGGCCGCGTTCGCGCAGGCCGACGTCCTGATCTCTCCCACGGCGCCCACCACGGCGTTCAAGCTCGGGGAGAAACTGAATGATCCGCTGGCGATGTACCTCAACGACGTCGCCACCATCCCCGCCAACCTGGCCGGCGTGCCCGGACTGACACTGCCCGGCGGCCTGGCTGACGAGGACGGCCTTCCCGTCGGCATCCAGCTGCTGGCTCCGGCCCGCGAGGACGCCCGGCTCTACCGGGTGGGTGCTGTCCTGGAATCCCTCCTGGAGGCACAATGGGGCGGCCCGCTCCTCGACCAGGCGCCGCCGTTGGTTGAAACCCTTGTTGACGCCAAGGAGGCAAAATAATGAGCACGGACGCAACCCTGAGCTTCGAAGAGGCCATGGAGAAATACGATCCCGTCCTGGGTTTTGAGGTCCACGTGGAACTCAACACCAAGTCCAAGATGTTCTCCTCCGCGCCCAACGTCTTCGGCGACGAGCCGAACACCAACGTCAACGAGGTGGACCTGGGCATGCCCGGCGTGCTGCCGGTCGTGAACAGGGTCGCGATCGAGTCCTCGATCAAGATCGGCCTTGCCCTGAACTGCAAGATCGCTGAATCCTGCACGTTCGCCCGGAAGCAGTACTTCTATCCGGACACTCCCAAAAACTTCCAGACGTCACAGTACGAGGACCCCATCGCGTACGACGGCTACCTGGACATCGAACTGTCGGACGGGACCATCTTCCGCGTGGAGATCGAGCGCGCCCACATGGAAGAGGACGCCGGAAAGCTGACGCACATGGGCGGGGCCGCCGGCCGCATCCAGGGTGCCGACTTCTCGCTGGTGGACTACAACCGCTCCGGCGTACCGCTCGTGGAGATCGTCACCAAGCCCATCGAGGGTGCGGGTTCCCGCGCCCCCGAGCTGGCCAAGGCCTACGTGGCCGCCGTCCGGGAGATCGTCAAGAACCTCGGTGTGTCAGACGCGAAGATGGAACGCGGCAACGTGCGCTGCGACGCGAACGTTTCGCTGCGCCCGCACGGCCGCGAACGCTTCGGCATCCGCTCCGAAACGAAGAACGTCAACTCGCTGCGCGCCGTCGAACACGCCGTCCGCTACGAGATCCAGCGGCACGCAGCCGTCCTGGATGCCGGCAACCCGATCATCCAGGAAACCCGCCACTGGCACGAGGACACGCGCACCACCACCTCGGGCCGGCCCAAGTCGGACGCCGATGACTACCGCTACTTCCCGGAGCCCGACCTGGTTCCGATCGTTGCGTCCCGCGAATGGGTGGAGGAACTCCGCGCCACACTGCCCGAGCCGCCGGCGGCCCGCCGCAAGCGCCTGCAAGCAGACTGGGGCTACTCGGACCTGGAATTCCGCGACGTCGTCAACGCCGGCGTTATGGATGAGATCGAGGAAACCATCGCCGCAGGAGCTTCCGCCTCTGTCGCCCGTAAGTGGTGGATGGGCGAGATCGTTGGCCGTGCCAAGAACGCCGACGTCGATCCCGGCCAGCTGGGCGTCCAGCCCGCCACCATCGTGGAGCTGAACCGGATGGTCGAGGACGGCAAGATCAACAACAAGATGGCCACCGCGGTCCTGGACGGCGTGCTCGCCGGTGAAGGCACCCCGGCGGAGATCGTGGAGAAGCGCGGCCTCGCCGTCGTTTCCGACGACGGACCCCTCCTGGAAGCCATCGACGCCGCGCTCGCCGCGCAGCCCGACGTCGCGGACAAGATCCGCGCCGGCAAACTCCAGGCGATCGGCGCGATCGTCGGCGGCGTTATGAAGGCCACCCGCGGGCAGGCCGACGCCGGCCGCGTCAAGGAGCTGATCCTCGCGAAGCTTGGAGTGAGGGCTGAGCCGTAGGCGACGCCAGGTGCTAAGCCACCTGTTTTAACCCAACTGGGTCGCAGTTAACGTCGTTATGAGCGCTCATGACGACGTCTACTGCGACCCAGTTTGGCTTTAAGTACTCACTTCCCGCCCGCAAAGTACGCGTGTTCAGCGGGGCCTGCCGGTTCTAGACTAAAGTTCCAGGGCGCCGGAGCCCTGCCGGTGCCGTGGGAGGAATGGCCATGTCGGTCCAAGAACCGTTGAGTTTCCGCAAGGCTTTGCTGGCCGGCGTCATTGCTCTGGCCCTGACCGGCACGGGTGTGGCCATCGCCTGGTCCGCCACAGACGCGCCGTCGCCGTCGCCGTCGGCCTCTGCGCCGGGGAAATCGGACAAGGCTAAGGGCCAGGAGAAGCCGGCCAAGGCCCAGCGCCCGCAGCACCTGCACAGTGAAAGTGTGGTGAAGAAGGCCGACGGGACATTCGAAACCTTGCTGACCCAGCAGGGCACCGTGGAGGCCGTCAGCGAAACGTCGCTCACCGTCAAGAGCGAGGACGGTTTCACCCAGACCTACGGCGTCAACGCGGAGACCAGGATCATCAAGTTCCCTGCCCCGGCCGCGGACGGTTCGCCGGCAACGGGCGACGACGGCAAACGGCTGAAGCGGTCAGAGGTCACCATCGCGGAAATCGCCACGGGTGAGGCCGTCAGGGTCTCCGGCGTGAAGAACGGTGACAATGCCACCGCCCGGCAGATCGTCGAAGGCACGGGTCCGGGCCACGGAAAAGGCCTGGGCAAGGGGCGCGGTCACGGGTTGGGCAAGGGCCTCGGCCACGCCAAGCGGCTTGCCCCCAAGTAAGTAGCGCCAACTGTCGTTATGAGCCCTGAAAACGACAGTTAGTGCTACTCAGTTGGGTTAGCCCTGTTCCACCAGCCCGGTCATGATCGCCTGCAGCGCCTCGCACACAATCATCACAGAGCGGCGCTTCAGGTTCTCCGGCCGGGCCAGGATGTCGATCCGCCGCCGGGTGCTGATGCCCTCCAGCGGCCGCAGCACAATGCCCGGGTTGAGCACGGGCCGCGCCGTATGCCGCGGCAGCAGGCCCACCACACCGCCCGCCGCCACCAGCGCGGCCACGGTGGAGTAGTCGTTGATCCGGTGGACGATGTTCAGTTCCTTGCTGGAGACGGCCGCAACGGCGGACAAGACGTCGGCGGGGGAGTATCCGGTGTGGCTGGTCACCCACGGTTCGCCCACGACGTCGGCCGCGGTGACGGTGTCCTGGTCCGCCAGGGGATGTCCGGCCGGCAAGGCAACATCCAGCGGTTCGTGCGCCAGCGGAATGACCGCCACACGCTCCTCCGGCCAGCGCGGGCTGTGGTCCATCCGGTGCGCCAGCACCAGGTCGTACCGCGCCGTCAGGGCCGGGAAGTCCTGCTGCGCCACGTCCTCGTCGGAAAGCTGGATCCGCGGCTGGTCGGGCGCGTCCAGCATCCGCGCGAGCGGCGCGAACAGCGCCTGGCCCGCGCTGTGGAAACCGCTGATGGTCACGGGGCCAACGGGCGAGCCGTGATAGGCGCCGATCGCCGTCCGGGCATCCGCCATGGCACTGACGACGGCGGCACCTGCGTCGGCGAGCACCTGGCCGGCCTCGGTCAGCACCAGGTTGCGGCCCTCTTTCCTGGTCAGCGGAACGTCAACGTTGCGCTGCAGCAGCGCCAGCTGCTGGGACACTGCGGACGGCGTGACCATCAGCGTCTCCGCCACCGCCTTCACGCTGCCCAGGGCCCCCAGTTCGCGGAGGATTTCCAGCTGATGAATTTCCATCCATCCAGTCTATGCATAAGCGAATGCTTCATCGTCGATTGAGAGAATTCTGCTTGTGCTAATGCTTCGAAGTGGCTCTAATGAAGGGAGACCACACCCGCAGGCCGCGGGTTACTGCCAACAGTCAGGAAGCCAATGAAGGCACTCTACAAGTCCGGTGCACACGCCGGGTTCGAGCTGGTTGACCGGCCCGAGCCCGAGGCCGGCCCCAACGACGTCAAGATCCGGGTCATGACCACCGGGATCTGCGGCACCGACCTGCACATCCAGTCCTGGGATGCGTGGGCGCAGGGCATGATCCAGGCGCCGCTCATCGCCGGCCATGAGTTCTACGGTGAAGTAGTGGAAATCGGCCACGGCGTCCGCGACGTCAAAGTGGGGGACCGGGTATCCGGCGAGGGCCACGTGGTCTGCGGGATCTGCCGGAACTGCCGCGCGGGCCGCCGCCAGATGTGCATCCACACCGTCAGCGTCGGCGTCCAGCGGGACGGCGCCTTCGCCGAGTACGTGGTCATCCCTGAGACCAACGTCTGGGTCCACCACGACCCCTCCATCACCCCGGAACTCGGCGCGATTTTCGATCCGTTCGGCAACGCCGTGCACACCGCCCTCAGCTTCCCGCTGGTGGGCGAGGACGTGCTGATCACCGGGGCAGGCCCCATCGGGCTGATGGCCATCGCGGTGGCCCGCCACGCCGGTGCGCGCAAGATCGCCATCACCGATGTCTCCAAGCCCCGGCTCGACCTGGCACGCCAGCTGGGCGTCGACTTGGCCATCGACGTCTCCACCACGCGGGTCAAGGACGCCCAGCGTGAACTCGGCATGCGGGAGGGCTTCGACATCGGGATGGAAATGTCCGGCCACCCCACCGCCCTGCCTGAGATGATCAACAACATGAACCACGGCGGCCGCATTGCCATGCTCGGCCTGCCCAGCCAGGACATCACCATCGACTGGGGCAAAGTGGTCACGCACATGCTGACCCTGAAGGGCATCTACGGCCGGGAAATGTATGAGACCTGGTACGCCATGAGCGCCATGCTCTCCTCCAACCCCGTGCTGCACGCCGGCATCTCAGCGGTGGTGACGGACAAGCTGCCCGCCGCAGAATGGGAAAAGGGCTTCGCTACCGCCCGCGCCGGCGTCGGCGGAAAAGTTGTCCTCGACTGGACCGAACTCTAAGGAGCACCATGTACACCTCCATCAAGGACCAGCTGCAGACTGAGCTGGACGACATCCGCACTGCCGGGCTCTTCAAAACCGAACGCAGCATCAACTCCCCGCAGTCCAGCCACATCACGGCAGGGCAGATCGGCCAGCCCGGCGCCACCGTCCTGAACTTCTGCGCCAACAACTACCTGGGCCTCGCGGACCACCCGGACATCATCGCCGCGGCCAAAGAGGCCATGGACTCACGAGGCTTCGGCATGGCCAGCGTCCGCTTCATCTGCGGCACCCAGGATCTTCACCTGGAACTCGAAGCCAGGGTCTCCAGGTTCCTCGGGACCGAGGACACCATCCTGTTCTCCAGCTGCTTCGATGCCAACGGCGGTGTCTTCGAATCCCTCTTCGGCCCCGAGGACGCCATCATCTCCGATGCCCTCAACCATGCCTCCATCATCGACGGCATCCGGCTCTGCAAGGCCCAGCGGTTCCGCTACGCCAACCAGGACATGGCGGACCTCGAGGCCAAGCTAATTGAGGCGAAGGATGCGCGGCGCAAGATCATCGTCACCGACGGCGTGTTCTCCATGGACGGCTACCTGGCACCGCTGGAGGCCATCTGCGACCTCGCCGAGAAGCACGACGCCCTGGTGATGGTGGACGATTCCCACGCCGTCGGCTTTATGGGTGCCACCGGTGCCGGAACCCCCGAGCACGCAGGCGTGTCCCAGCGCGTGGACATCTACACCGGAACGTTTGGCAAGGCCCTGGGCGGCGCGTCCGGCGGCTATGTGTCCGGCCGCAGTGAAGTGGTGGCCATGCTCCGCCAGAAAGCGCGCCCGTACCTGTTCTCCAATTCCCTGGCCCCTGCGATCGTCGCCGCCACCATCAAGGCGCTTGACCTGGTGGAGAATTCCGGTGACCTGCGGACCCGGCTCTTCGAGAACGCCCGGCTGTTCCGCCGCCGGATGACCGAAGAAGGTTTTGAACTCCTCGACGGCGAACACGCGATTGTCCCCGTGATGTTCGGGGACGCCGTAATGGCCGCCAAGGTGGCGGACCAGATGCTCCAGCACGGCGTCTTTGTCACCGCCTTCAGCTTCCCAGTGGTCCCGCGCGGCGCCGCCCGGATCCGCGTGCAGCTTTCAGCATCGCACTCAGCGGACGACGTCGAAGCGTGCGTGCGTGCGTTCGTCGCCAGCCGTGCGGCGGTAGCAGGCTAACCCAGCCGGGTTAACCCAGCCCGGCGAGCCCGCGTGCTGACGCGGCGGGCCAGACCCGGCGCGGACGCAGGGCAACTCTGCGAGGATGGAGCCATGGCAGCACACTACGACGTCCTGATTGTGGGTGGCGGCATCGCCGGCCTGTCCCTGGCGTCCGCGCTCGCGGGCAGCTGCAGCGTGGCGCTGGTCGAGGCGGAGCAGGAGCTGGGGTACCACACGTCCTCCCGTTCCGCCCGCCAGCTCATTCCCAGTTACGGCCCGGACGTGGTCCGGGAGCTCACGGTCCGGACCCTGGAACTGATCGCGGCCCGGGACGCGCAACTGCCCGAACCCGTCCTGACGCCGCGGAGCTTTATGCTCATCGGCACCGAGGAATCGGTCCGCGCCGAGGGCAGCGGCCACATGAATGCCATCACGCATGAACGGGCACTGGAACTGTGCCCTGCGCTGGTCCCCGGAGCTTTCTCCGCCGCAGGCCTGGACACCGGATCCTTCGGCTGCGACGCCCCGCTGCTGCTGGCCGACCACCGGGAGCGGGCGGAAGCCGCCGGCACCGACATCATCACCGGCGCCCGGGTGCACTCCGCCCAGCGGCTGGGCTCCGGGTGGGAAATCGGTGCCGGGCAGGAAGCCTTCCAGACCGGGGTTATGGTCAACGCCGCCGGCGCCTGGGCCGACGAACTCGCCGTTATCAGCGGTGTGGAGAAGCTTGGACTGCAGCCCTACCGGCGCACGGCGGCGATTGTCGACGTCGAACATCCACTTCCTGAGGGCAGTCCCATGGTGGCGGCAGCGGACAATACGTTCTACTTCCGCCGCGAGGGATCTGCCGTCCTGATCTCGCCGTCGGAAACGGTCCCCAGCGGACCGGAGGACGCCCGGCCGCGGCCCGGCGACGTCGAGCGGCTGATCGTGAGGCTCAACCAGCTGACCACGTTGGGAATCCGCGGAGTACGGAGCGCGTGGACGGGGCTCCGGACCGAGGCAGCCGACGGCGTCCCGGTAGCCGGTTTCGACGCCGAAGCCCCAGGGTTCTACTGGCTTGCCGGTCAGGGCGGTTACGGTTTCCAGACCTCATCGGCCATGGCGGAGCTCGCCGCCGCGCAGATCCTGGCCGGACAGGGCACCGGGCACAGGGCGGCCGCTAAGGCCCACGATCCGGCATCCCGGACAGCGGAGGCGCTGGCCGCCACGCGCTGGTCCATCCGGCGCTGAACAATGGAACCCATGAGCACCGTGATCACCAACATCGCCGAGCTGATGACCCAGGACCTGGAACACCGCGTCGTTAAGAATGCCGCAGTGGTGATCGAGGGCGAACGGATAGCCTGGCTCGGTTCCGCCGCGGATGCGCCGGCGGCCGATGACGCCGTGGACGCCGGCGGCCGGGCCGTATTGCCGGGCTGGGTGGATTCGCACACACACCTGGTCTTCGCCGGCGACCGCACAGCGGAGTTCGAGGCGCGGATGGCAGGGGAGTCGTATTCGGCCGGGGGCATCGCCGTCACCATGGACGCCACCCGGCGCGCGTCCGATTTCGACCTCACCCGGCTGGCGATGGCGCGTGTGTCGGAGGCCGTGTCGCAGGGCACCACCTACCTGGAAACCAAGACGGGCTACGGGCTGGATATTGAGCACGAGGCCCGGAGTGCCCGGATCGCCTCCACTGTCGTAGACGAAGTCACCTACCTGGGTGCCCACCTTGTCCCCGCGGGCACCGATGCGGAGGCCTACACCGATCTCGTCTGCGGGCCCATGCTTGACGCCGTCCGGCCGTACGTCCGGTGGGCGGACGTGTTCTGCGAGGAAGGCGCCTTCACGGCAGAGCAGTCCCGCCGTGTGCTGGAGGCGTGCCGGGCCGCCGGACTGGGGATCCGCGTCCATGGCAACCAGCTCGGCGAGGGTCCCGGCGTGCAGCTGGCGGTGGAACTCGGCGCAGCCAGCGTGGACCACGTGAACTACCTGTCGGCCGGTGACGTGGTGGCGCTGGCCGAAAGCTGGTCCGGCTGGAACCCGGGAACCGGTACTGGTGCCCGCGGCACCGTGGCAACCTGCCTCCCCGCGTGCGATCTCTCCACCCGGCAGCAGCTGGCCCCGGGGCGTGAACTGTTGGACGCAGGCGTGCAGGTGGCGCTGGCGTCCAATTGCAATCCGGGTACCTCATACACCAGTTCCATGGCGTTCAACGTGGCTACGGCTGTGCTGCAGATGCGCCTGAGCGTCCATGAAGCGGTGCGCGCCGCAACGTATGGGGGAGCGCTGGCGCTGCACCGGGAGGCAGGGCACGACGCCGACGGCGAACGGGCGGTGGGTTCCCTCGCCGTCGGACACCGGGCAGACCTGCACATGCTCAACGCCCCCTCGGCAACGCATCTCGCTTACCGCCCGGGCATGCCGCTCACGTACGCTGTGTGGCGGGCCGGTGTACGGGCACGCTAATCAGGGGCGCACTTTGTGATTGCGAGGTGATCATTTGTGCCTGTTATGATCAGATAACGTCATATTTTGGTGACTGTTTGACGCTGAGAGGCCCCCATGACCCGCACTGACCGCCTGACGGCCATCCTGGACATTCTCGCCAAGACCGGCCAGGTGGAGGTGGAGGAGATTGTCTCCCAGCTCGCGGTTTCGCCGGCCACGGCGCGGCGAGACCTGGACAGCCTGGCCAAGCGGCGGCTGCTGACCCGGACCCGGGGCGGGGCCACCACCGGCGCCCTGGCCTACGACCTCCCCGGGCGGTACAACCGTGACGACCACGCCGAAGCCAAGGAACAGATTGCCCAGGCGGCTTCGGCGCTGATTTTTCCCGGCGCGGTGATCGGGCTGTGCGGCGGCACCACCAGCACGGCCCTGGCGCAGATCCTGGCCACACGCGAGGACCTCAACGCTCCCGGCCACCAGTCCACCCTGACGGTGGTCACCAACGCCATCAACATCGCTGCGCAGTTGGCTGTCCGCCCCAACATCAAAGTCATGGTGACCGGCGGCATCCTGAACCCCCGCTCGTACGAACTCGTGGGACCGTACACCGACATCATCATGCAGAAAGTGGTCATGGACATCGCCTTCATCGGCGTGAACGGCATCGACCCCGAGGTCGGTCCCACCAACACGGGGGAGGGCGAAGCGTCCGTGAATGCCCTGCTGGCCAGCCGGGCCCGGATCTCGTATGTGCTGGCCGACTCCTCCAAGGTCGGTGTCAGAGCCTTCGCCACCATGGACGGCTACGCGTTCACCCGCCTGATCACTGACTCCGGGATATCCGCCGAGGACAAGGCCGCATTCGAAGCCAACGGGACCGAAGTGATCGTGGCCCCGCACTAAGGGACCGGCAACAATCCCTAAAAGATCACCGGCGGCGCGTCCAGGACGGTCTCGTCCACCCGGCGGTCCACCCATTGGCTGAACGGAATATCGAGTTCGTACTTGCCCAGGTCGGTGCGGTGAAGGGTCCGCACCGCGGCATTGTCCGGGTTGTTGAGTGATTCGAAATACTCCACCGACCAGTGGAACCAGCGCATACAGAACAGGCGCATGGTGAGCCCGTGGGTCACCAGCAAGGTGTTGGGGGCGTAGTCCGGCTTCGACCAGTGGCGGTACAGCGTCTCCATAAAGGATGAGATCCGGTCGTAAACGTCCGAGCCGGATTCGCCTTCCCGGAACCGGTAGAAGAAGTGGCCGTAGGCGTTGCGGAGTTCCTTCTGGTCCTCGATGTCGCCGGTGATCTGGAAATTGGCCCAGTCCTGCTCGCGTAGGCGCGGTTCTTCGATCACACGTTCCGTGAGATTGCCGAGGTTGAGTGCCTCCAGGGTCTGGTGCGCCCGAAGGTACGGGGATACGTAGACGCAGACCTGCCGGCCATCCAGCTCGCGGCGGATCCGTTCCCCGGCAACCGTGGCCTGCGCCAGGCCTTGGGGAGTCAGCGGAATCCGGTAGTCCGGGACCCTGTTGTAGATGGACGTATCGACATTGGCCGCGGACTGGCCGTGCCGGATCATGAAGATTTTCCCTGGCGCGCTCATAAGCCCCTAGCATAGGTGCCGCCGCATGGACGCTCTCTCACTTTTGGTAGGTTTTTGGCGGACGCTCTTTCACTTTTGGTGAGTCCCGGCGAGCTGGGACTCAGCCTAATCAGCGAAGAACCAGAAACTACAGGCAAGATGGAACCATGTTGGTTCCCTCCCGCCGTCGGCTGCGGATCGAAGTCTGGATTGTGCTGGGTCTTTCCCTGGGGCAGTCCGCCGTCTACTCGGTGGTGCAGCTGCTGGACAAGATGACGCGGGCCCCGCTGGCCGAAGGCACGTCCACGCTGAACCGGTCACAGAGCCCGCGCGAGTACTTCGACCTCACGTACCAGTTGCTGGACATCATTTTCGCCCTGGTGCCCGTGCTGCTGGTCATCTACTTCCTTACGGACCAGCGGCAGTCCGGCGCCGGCGTGGGCAGCCAGGGCAGTTCGGCGTTCCGGAAGCTGGGCTTCAACTTTGCCAGGCCGGGCCGCGACCTGCTGCAGGGACTCGGCCTTGCGGCGCTGATCGGGGTCCCGTCGCTGGGCCTCTACGCCGCGGGACGTGCCCTGGGGATCACCACGGCCATCATCCCCAGCGCACTCGACTCGTACTGGTGGACCGTTCCCGTCCTGATCCTGTCCGCGCTGCGGCACGCCGTGGTGGAGGAGGTTATCGTGGTGGGCTATCTCCTGGACCGCTTCGGCAAGTTCGGCTGGAGCATGCCGCTTGCCATCTTCGCCAGCTCGATGCTCCGCGGCAGCTACCACCTGTACCAGGGGTTTGGACCGTTCATCGGCAACGCGGTGATGGGTGTGGTGTTCGCCTGGCTTTACACCAGGACCAAGCGGGTGATGCCGCTGGTCATCGCGCATGCGCTGCTGGACATCGTGGCGTTCGTTGGCTTCAGCCTCTTTGGCCGGGCGGTGGGCCTGGGCTAGGACAGCCGCCGTGCCCGTGCGGCACGGGTGTACTTACCCAGGTCCGGCTTAAAGGGATTCGGCCGCCATCGGTGGGTGGCATCATTGGCACCCGCTGATGGCGGCCGAAGCTGTTGAACGTGCAATCAGATGGTGACTGCGCCCGTGGCGGTTTCGAAGGTCACCGACAGGATGCCCGGGGTTCCGTGCGGAGCCACCCAGTCAACGGCCACATCCTCCAGCGGCTTCTCGACGGGTTCACCCAGCCATTCCGTCACGCGGGCGGCGGAACCGGCGATGGTCAGGCAGCTCATCTTGACGTTGCTCTCATAGGCGTTGGACGGGTGCAGGGCGGGGTCGCCCTCCCACTTGAGCATGTACGGGACCTGTGGGTCCGCGATCAGGCCCAGGATGCCGATCTGCTTCCAGACCAGCTCGCGGCCGTCCGGGAACTTGCGGTTGCCGTTGACGGCAGCACGGCCCAGGCGGTCTTCGAACGGAGCGAGGTCGTCCACTTCGACGCACCAGCCCATCCAGCCGCCGCCGGCTTCGGACCGGGCCCGGACAGCCTGGCCGAAGGGAGCCTTGTCCGATGCCGGGTGGTTCAGGACCTCCACGACTTCCAGGTACTTGTGGCCGGCGAGGGGAATAATCATGTTCCGGGTTCCAAACCGGGGGTGCACGCCGCCCTTCACGGCTTCAACGCCGAGGGCGGACGAAATACGTTCGGTGGTGGCAACGAGGCCATCTTGTTCACAGGCGTAAGAGACGTGATCCATGCGCATGCCATCATCTTGGCACTTTGTGATCCGGCTCTCAGCTAAGGGTAGCCTTACCGGAATCTGTTGCGTCACGAGTGGACATTCCGCCGGAAAGCAGGAGAAGAGCGGCCGGCTGACCACGTTCGTCACAATCCTGTTCCCGTCAGGGAAAGTCTTCCTACACTGAACGCAACCGAGCAGTGCCACGCCACGTCAAGGAGCATTGAATGTCGAACGGATGGTCTTTCGAAACCCGCCAGATCCACGCTGGCCAGGAACCGGACAGCGCCACCGGCGCGCGGGCGCTCCCGATTTACCAGACGACGTCGTTCGTCTTCCCGAGTGCCGAAAGCGCCGCCAACCGGTTTGCCCTCGCGGAGCTCGCGCCGATCTACACCCGCATCGGCAACCCCACGCAGGATGCTGTGGAACAGCGGATTGCCAGCCTTGAGGGCGGGCTCGCTGGTCTGCTGCTGAGCTCGGGACAGGCCGCTGAAACCTTTGCCATCCTGAACATTGCCGAGGCCGGTGACCACGTCGTGGCCAGCCCCAGCCTGTACGGCGGGACCTATAATCTCCTGGCGCACACCCTCAGGAAGTTCGGCATCTCCGTCACGTTTGTGGCTGACCCGGACAACCTGGACCATTGGCGCGATGCCGTCCAGCCCAATACCAAGCTCTTCTTCGCCGAAGTGGTCTCCAACCCCCGCCAGGACGTGCTGGACATCGAGGGTGTGTCCCGGACCGCCCACGACGCCGGCGTGCCCCTCGTTGTGGACAACACGCTCTCCACGCCCTACCTCATCCGCCCGCTCGAATGGGGCGCGGACATTGTGGTCCACTCCGCCACCAAATACCTCGGCGGCCACGGCTCTGCCATTGCCGGTGTGATTGTGGACTCCGGCAACTTCGACTTCGGCGCGGACCCGGAACGGTTCCCGGGCTTCAACACCCCGGACCCCACCTACAACGGGCTGGTCTATGCCCGTGACCTCGGGGCAGCCGGAGCCCTTGGCGCCAACCTTTCCTACATCCTGAAAGCCCGCGTCCAGCTGCTGCGCGACCTCGGCTCGGCCGTGTCACCCTTCAACGCCTTCCTCATCGCCCAGGGGCTGGAAACGCTGAGCCTGCGGGTGCAGCGGCACGTTGCCAACGCCGTCGACGTCGCCCAGTGGCTTGAGGCAAGGGACGACGTCGAATCCGTCGCCTATGCGGGGCTGCCCTCCAGCCCCTGGTATGAGCGTGGCCGCAAATACGGCCCCAAGGGCACGGGTGCGGTGGTCGCGTTCAACCTGGCCGGCGGCGCAGAGGCCGGGAAACGCTTCGTGGATGCCCTGGAACTGCACTCCCATGTGGCCAACATCGGGGACGTCCGTTCACTGGTGATCCACCCGGCGTCAACCACGCACAGCCAGCTTTCGCCCGGGCAGCAGGCCATCGCCGGGGTCACTCCGGGACTCGTCCGCCTGTCCGTGGGCATCGAACACATTGATGACATCCTCGCCGACCTTGAGGCCGGCTTCCGGGCGGCCAAGGGCGCGGCGGACCCCAGCAAAGACGCGGCAGGCCAGCAGCAGTAGGGCTCCCGCAAAGTCACAACCAGTCACACGCTTAGCAATAGACCGGGGCTGTTCGTACACTCGAAGCAGGTCATGAGTGCCAGCGACAGCCCCGGCTTGCTGGCCGGCAACCCTCTTTTGCGGTGGGGTGCCCCGGGTGAGGACCTGGCCTGCCGGTCAATTGAGGGTGGGCAAGCGCATAGAAAAGGTCCTTCCATGACGATTACGATTTCCCGTACGGCAGCACCCGGAAACGGGGTGGTCCGTTACGCCAGCATCGGCGGACTTGAGCTCGAAGCGGGCGGTTACCTCCCGGAAGTCACCCTCGGCTATGAAACGTGGGGAACCCTCAACGCGGACGGCTCCAACGCCGTCCTGATTGAGCACGCCCTGACCGGAAGCACGCACGTGACCCGCGGCGACAGTGACGAGCCCGGCTGGTGGGAACAGCTGGCCGGGCCCGGTGCGCCGGTGGACACGGACCGGTTCTTTGTGGTCTCCATCAACATTGTGGGTGGCTGTTACGGCTCCACTGGGCCATCCTCGGTTGCCCCGGACGGCAAGCCTTGGGGGTCGCGATTCCCTTTGGTAACGCTGCGGGACACGACGGCGGCTGAGGCCAGGCTGGCTGACCAGCTGGGCATCCCGAGCTGGTACGCCGTGCTGGGCGGCTCCATGGGTGGCGCGCGGGCCCTGGAATGGGCGGTCACCTACCCGGAACGGGTCCAGCGGTGCGCCGTTATCTCGATCGGTGCCGCCAGCACGGCCGAACAGATCGCGTTCGCCCAGGCGCAGACGCTCGCCATCCGCCAGGACAGCAATTTTAACGACGGCGACTACTACGGCGGTCCGCTGCCGGAGGACGGACTGGCCCTGGCGCGGCGCATTGCGCACATCACCTACCGCTCCGCCGAGGAATTCCATGGCCGCTTCGGACGATCGGCCCAGCACCCGGAATCGCCGTTTCAGGCGGCAGCGCTGGGGGAGCGGGGCCGCTACCAGGTGGAAAGCTACCTGGACCACCAGGGCAAAAAGCTGGTGCGGCGCTTTGATGCCAACAGCTACATCGCCATCACCGACGCCCTGATGAGCCACGACGTCTGCCGTGGGCGGGGTTCACTGAACGAGGCCTTGGGCCGGGCCACCGCCAGGTTCTTCGTGGCTGCCGTGGACAGCGACCGGCTGTACTTCCCGTCCCAGTCCCGCGAGCTGGCTGACGCGCTCCCGGGCGACGTGGACGTGCACGTTATTGAGGCCCCGATCGGCCACGACGGCTTCCTGACCGAGATCGGCCAGCTCGGCGTCCAGCTCCGGAACACCTTCCTCGTCTAAGCGCAAGCACCGCCCTTATGCGCGAGAGGACACTTGAGGCCCTGGAATCAGGGCCACAAGTGTTCGTTCGCGCTGACTAAGGGATCAGCCGTTCATGATTTCGGAGCGGCGCTTCATGTAGTCCTCCATGGCCAGCTCGCCGTTGCTGTACTGCTGGTCGAGTTCGGCCAGCTTCCGGGCACGGTATCCCTGCGGGCCCGACGGCGGCAGGGGAATGCCGGGGGCGGCAGGCTGCTGCGGTGCTTCCGCGCGCTGCTCCGGCACCGGCTGGCCGTTGGGTTGCGGCTGACCGTACGGCGGGAACTGCTGATCCGCAGAAGGAATCGGCTGCATGGGCGGCAACGGCTGGCTCGGCGGCAGGGGCTGCGGGCTCATGATCTGCCGGAAGCCGCCACTCATGTAGTCCTGCTGCGTGTAGCCGTCACGGGGCTGTTTGTTCTGCGGCTCCGGGTACTGATCGCTGCCGGGGTACTGCCCGCCGCCTGGAAACTGCTCGGGGTAGCGCCCGGAAAAGCTCTGCTCCTGGTTCCGTTTGTTCACGGATTTCCGGTACATCCGCATCGCCATCGGTATTACGAACGACAGAATGATGATCCAGAAAAACAAGCTGTTCACGGTGTAGCGCCTCTCATATGTGTCCTTCCAGCTTAACCCCGGAGCCCACGTGCGCGGCCGGGATCCCCAGGAAGGCCCCGTACCGGTCCACGGCGTCCTGCACCGCCGCGTCCAGTACCGGGTCCGCGGCAGCGGACAAGCCGGATATCCAGCTCACAGCGGCCGGAGAACATGGTGTGCCGCCAGCAGCCGGCCATCCGCCCGTCCAGCAGCACCACATGTATCGGATCCCCGGCGACCGGGAACGCCGGAGCGCTGCCGCACAGATAGTGCCGCGTTGCGGAATAGCCCATCACGTATTCGTCGTAGCACTGGATCAGGTCGATCCGCGGTCCGGACGCCGGTGTGGCATTGCCGCCATCCGCCCCGCCCTCCGTGCCGGCGTCGAAGTAATGCTCGACGCCGTCAATCACCGCCGTTGCCAGCGTTTCGGGAGCAGCCGCCAGGGTCTGTTGAAGGCCGAGCCGCACGTCGGCCAAAAAGGGCGTAGGTCTGCTTCAGGGCCCCGCCCCGGCTGCGCACCGGAGACCCGCTGGTCAGGATTCCGCTGATCTCGGCGTGCATGATCATGTAGGCCATCCCGAAGCCGGTGGCCCCGAACCCTTCGTCCTGCAGCCGCGCGGCCAGCTGTTCGCGGGTCAGGTGTGACCCGCCCCGGACGGCTTCGGCCAGGACCTGTCCGCTCCGGTCAGCGGCGGCGGCATCAATCCCCGTCTGCCGGTACATGCCCGCGTTGCCCTGGTGAAGCCGCGGCGCGGACAAGGCCGTCAGCCAGCGAAGATCCTCGCGGTGCACAAAATGCCAGGTGGGCCGCAGGATATGGGTGCGCAGGATGCGCCCGTCGGACACCGCCTCCTCCACTTACGCGGCGGTGGCCACCGCAGCCTCGGCAGCAACCCGATGAGACTGGGCCCCGACGGCAGCTCCAAGACTGCCGGTCCTTTGCGCCAGGCTCCAGCGGGCGTAAGGAAACTCCTGCGCCTGGACCGCCAGCAAGTGCCGGACGGCGTCCTCCGGGGAGCCCAGGCCGGGCCCGCGCAGCCGTTGGGCGTGAAGCCGCCGCCGCACCACCTCATCCGGATCCATGCCTGTCCGGGGGAGCTGTCACTGGCTCACGCCGTGCCGCCGCTCACGCCGTGCCGCCGCTCACGCCGTGCCGCCGCTCACGCCGTGCCGCCGCTAGCGCCGGGCGTCGATGGTACCCAGGGGCCCCTCGCCGGATCCCAACGGAACGCCCGGGCCGAACACAGGGCCCGGCGTCGGACGCTTTGCGGTGATTCCGTCGCCGGAGGAGCGGTGGCGCAGCCGCCGCACCACCCACGGGACAAAATACTCGCGGGCCCACACCAGGTCTTCGGAGCGGGCTGCCCGCCACGTGCGGGCGGGCAAGGGCTTGGGCCGGAGCGGCTCAAGCGTGTGGTTCAAGTTCAGCGATTCCAGCACCATGGCGGCGATGGTGTGGTGTCCCAGCGGCGAAAAATGCAGGCGGTCCTCGTCCCACATCTGCGGATCGTTCAGCTGCTTGAGCGACCACATGTCGGCGATGATGGCGTCATGGCGCGCGGCCACCGTGCGGAGGTTCTCGTTGTAGATGGCCACCTTGCTGCGGATCCGTCCCAGGACCGAGGAACCGGTATCCGGACCGTTGAACAGCACCACCGTGGCACCGCCCATGGCCAGGATCTGGACCACGGAATCAAGTTTTTCGGCGAGGGCGTCGGGGTCGCCGCCGGGCCTGATGAGATCGTTGCCGCCGGCGGAAAGGGTTATCAGGTCCGGCTTAAGCGCCAGGCACGGAGCGAGTTGCTGGTCCACGATCTGCTGCAGCAGCCGGCCGCGGACGGCCAGGTTGGCATAGGCGAAGTCCGCTTGGCCCCTGCCCAGTTCCTCGGCCACCCGGTCCGCCCAGCCGCGGAAGCCGCCGGGGCTTGTTGGTTCGGGGTCGCCGATGCCCTCGGTGAACGAATCTCCCATCGCCACGTAGCGGCTCCAGGGATGGGCTTCCGTGGCCCTGGGCGGGCTCTGCATGGCTTTTGCTTCATTCACGGTCCTATCCTGCCTCCTTGCTCACAAGCTACGCCACCGTAGGTAGTTACCGCCGGGTAACTGTAAGAATGGAAACCATGACTGACGCCCAAGTATTTCCCGCCCCCGTTGTTCTGTGGTCCCGGCCGGAGGACCAGCGCGCCGGAAAGCCGCTGCTGGTGCTGCTCCACGGCTACGGCGCCAACGAACAGGACCTCCTGAGCCTGGCGGATATGCTTCCCGAAGATTTTGTTGTTGCCTCACTCCGGGCGCCATTGGCCACGGGCCCCGGCTTTATGTGGTTCCCCCTGACGGCCTCCATCGAGTACACGCTCGACGCCGTCAAGGCTGGAGCCGGTTATGTGCAGGACTGGATTGACACCGTCAAAGCCGACCACCCGTCGGTGACGCTGCTCGGCTTTTCCATGGGAATGGCCATGGCCACCACGCTGCTCCGGCAGCGCCCCGCTGACTACGCCGCCGTCGTCGGGCTTTCCGGTTTTGTGGTCAACGCGGACGGGGACCCCACCTTCAAGGATGGCGACCTGGACGGTACAGTGCCGCTCTTCTGGGGCCGGGACCAGCAGGACCCCGTGATCACGCCCGACAAGATCGACTACACCATGGGCTGGGTGCGTGGGCATGTCAAGCTCACCAAGGTGCTCTACACGGGCATGTGGCACGGCATCAACCAGCAGGAAATCGGGCACGTCTCCGAGTTCCTGACGCACGAGGTGCTGAACAAATAAGCGTACGACGGCGGCCGGCGGCACAGTGCCGCCGGCCGCTTACGCTGTCCACGCCGCCTGAGGCTGAGTCAGGCCTGTTAAATCAGGCTTCCGGGGCCACTACCTGCACGGTTTGCCCGTTGACGGTGACGGTGTCGCCGTTGTGCAGCTGGCGTCCGCGGCGGTCATCGATCTCGCCGTTGACCTTGACGAGTCCGTTCTTGATCAGCTCAGCGGCTTCCACGCCGTCCTCCACCAGGCTGGCGAGCTTCAGGAGCTGGCCAAGACGGATCATGCTGTCGCGGATGGGGATCTCTTGAATGTCCTGGTTGCTCATACAAGTAATAATGCCTGACGTAAGGTGAATCCGATGACCCACACCCCACGGCTGCCGCGGTTCGCGGGGCTCCCGCTGGCCGTCGGCGCGGGACTGGCCATTCCCGTCCAGGGCCGGATCAACGGCGCCCTCGGCGTCCGGCTCAACGACGGCATCGCCGCGGCCGTGGTGGGTTTCAGCACCGGCCTGGTGGTGATGATGCTGATCTCCCTGATCCTGCCCAGCGGCCGCGCCGGTCTGGCCAGGATCCTGCCGGCGGTCCGGACCCGGGCTTTCCCGCCCGTGTACGTGCTGGCCGGCGGCATTGGTGCCCTTTTTGTCTTCGCGCAGTCCTTCACCGTGGGCATCCTGGGCGTGGCGCTGTTTACCGTGGCCGCCGTGACCGGGCAGACGCTGAGCGGGCTGCTGGTGGACCGGCTGGGCATCGGACCTGCCGGCAAGAGGGCCGTGACTCCCATGCGGATCATCGGGTGCGTGCTGACCGTCGCCGCCGTGGCGTGGGCGGTTTCGCCGCGGCTGGCCGGCTCCCCGGGCTCCCCGGGCTCCCCGGGCGCTCCCGCGGACGGAGCGGGCGGGCTGGAAACCTTGATTCTGCCGTTGATCCTCCCGGTCCTGGCCGGGTTCCTGATGAGCTTCCAACAGGCGATGAACGGGACGGCCACAGTCCACTACGGATCGCCCGTCGCCGCCACGCTGGTGAACTTCGTGGCCGGCTCGGTGTTCCTGTGGATTGCCTTGGCCGTCAAGGTGGCAGTTTTTGGGCCGGGCAATCCGTTGCCGGCCGAGTGGTGGTACTACCTGGGCGGGCCCATGGGCTGCGTGTTCATCGGCCTGGGTGCGCTGCTGGTCCGCAGCCTGGGCGTGCTGGTCACCGGGCTCGGCATGATCGCCGGACAGCTCCTTGGCTCCCTGGGGCTGGACCTCGTGGTGCCGGCCCCCGGGAGCATCGTGGCCCCGGCCACCGTCCTGGGCACAGTGCTGACGCTGGCCGCCATCATCCTGGCCACACTGCCGTGGCCGCGGGGCGCCTTCCGGAGGCAGCGGCCGGTAGGCTAGGACACGCAGTTCTCTGCATCTTGTTCCTTCGCCCGCCCCGCCCGCACCCAGCGGTGAAGCACCCACGTGCAGCGGGGCCAGATACCCGCGGACCGCACCCAGCGGCCCTGTAGAAATTGGAGTCCACCATGGCAGCAAAATCCGTACTCGACCAGGTCATTTCCCTTTCCAAGCGAAGGGGTTTTGTGTTCCAGGCCGGTGAAATCTACGGAGGCTCCCGCTCTGCCTGGGACTACGGACCCCTCGGCGCTGAGCTGAAGGAAAACATCAAGCGCCAGTGGTGGCAGTCCATGGTCCGCGGCCGCGAGGACGTGGTGGGCCTGGATTCCTCCGTCATCCTGCCCCGCCAGGTATGGGAAGCCTCCGGCCACGTTGACGTCTTCTCCGACCCGCTGGTTGAGTGCCTTTCCTGCCACAAGCGCTACCGCGCGGACCACCTCGAGGAAGAGTACGAGGAAAAGAAGGGCCGCCCCGCCGAGAACGGACTGAAGGACATTGCCTGCGTCAACTGCGGCACCCGCGGCGAATGGACCGAACCCCAGGAATTCTCCGGCCTGCTCAAGACCTTCCTCGGCCCGGTGGCCAGCGAGGAAGGCATGCACTACCTGCGCCCGGAAACGGCCCAGGGCATTTTTGTGAACTTCAGCAACGTGCTCACCACGTCCCGCAAGAAGCCGCCGTTCGGCATCGGCCAGATCGGCAAGTCCTTCCGCAACGAGATCACACCCGGCAACTTCATCTTCCGCACCCGTGAGTTCGAGCAGATGGAAATGGAATTCTTCGTCGAGCCCGGCACGGACGAAGAGTGGCACCAGTACTGGATGAAAGAGCGCATGTCCTGGTACACCAGCCTGGGCATCCGGGAAGAGAACCTGCGCTTCTTCGAACACCCGCTGGAAAAGCTGAGCCACTACTCCAAGGGCACCACGGACATCGAATACCGCTTCGGCTTCCAGGGTTCCGAATGGGGCGAGCTCGAAGGCATCGCCAACCGCACGGACTTCGACCTCTCCACGCACTCCAAGGCTTCCGGCCAGGACCTGAGCTACTTCAATCAGGCCACCAACGAGCGCTACACCCCGTACGTGATCGAGCCGGCCGCGGGCCTGACCCGTTCCTTCATGGCGTTCCTGGTGGACGCGTACACCGAAGACGAGGCACCCAACGCCAAGGGCGGCGTCGACGTCCGTACCGTCCTGCGGCTTGACCCGCGCCTGGCCCCCGTCAAGGCTGCGGTGCTGCCGTTGAGCCGCAACGAGGACCTCTCGCCGAAGGCCAAAGACCTGGGCGCGCAGCTGCGCAAGAACTGGAACATCGACTTCGATGACGCCGGCGCGATCGGCCGCCGCTACCGCCGCCAGGACGAGATCGGCACCCCGTTCTGCATCACCGTGGACTTCGACACCCTCGAGGACCAAGCCGTGACCATCCGTGAACGCGACACCATGAGCCAGGAACGCGTCTCGCTGGACAAGGTGGAAGGCTACCTGGCCGCCCGCCTGATCGGCGCCTGAGAATGGCCATCGAATACCGCGAATGGCTTGAGGGCGATGACCTGACGCTGCTGGAAATCTGGGGCGGCCCGGAGACCGAACAGGCCAGGCAGTTCCGCGGTGCCCTGGCCGTCTCCTCGCCCGGCACGGACGGCACCCCCTGGCGCCGCTGCATCGTGGCCGAGGACGTCATTGACGGCGTTGGCATTCCGGTGGCGGCGGGCGTGGTCTACGAGGCTTCGCTGCACCCGGAGCGGCTGTGGACCTACATCGAGGTGGCGCGCGATCATCGCCGCGCCGGCATCGGTGCCACGCTCCTGACCATGCTGCGCCGCGAAGCCGAGCAGGCGCCGTCGGGCGTTGCCAGGCTGCGGGCGAAGGTGCAGCCGGGCACTCCGGGGGCCGCGTTCGCCGAGGCGTTCGGGCTCGCGCCCATCCAGCGTTCCCGGCTGGTGGTGGTGGAGCCGGGCGCCCTGAAGCTGCCCGTATTCCCCGCGAAGAACGACGGCGGCGGGCCGGCCAACGACGAAAACGCCGGTTCCGACGTCGTGATGGATCTCGCTACCGGCTCGGTTGAGCTGACCGACGTCGTGGGGCGGTATTACACGTCCATCCATGGCTGGGATTCGCCGGGCGTGCTGTCGGTGGGGCAAGTGCAGAAGCTGTTCTTGGATGACCTCACCGGCGCCCACGGTGCGCTTGTGCTGCGCGCCGAGCCGGAATCCGCCTTTGGCGCCGGGGTTTCCCCCAGCAAGAAGGGCCGGATCCGCGCCTTTGCGGTGAGTTATGCGGAGGCAGCCCAGGACCCGGGGGCGGACGCTTCGGCCCAGGGCGCGAAGGCCACGGATGTGTTTGTGGGCCACGAACCCGCGCTGGAAGCGGACGACGCCGCAGCCGCCGTCCGTGACCTGCTCTCGCTCCTCGCGTACCAGCACCCGGTCATGCTGGAACTGGACGATTCGATGACGGCGCTGCGTGCCGCCGTCGAGCCCTTGCTGGAAGCCGGCAAAGCGCGCCAGGCCGGCGCCGAAACGCTGATCGTCTCGGACTGACCCCACCCGGGGGAGGTCACCGGCGTTTGGGCGGCCACGGGATGAAGCCGCTGGTCCCCTCAACATATTCCCGGTAACCGGGCCGCCCGGACATCGCCTTTTCCGTCAGGGGCTTCCCGGTCTTCCCGGCGAGCGTCCACACCATCAGGGCCGGTGACAGGATAGTCAGGACGCCCGGCCACGAGTCTGCGGCGATCAGGAAAAGCCCCGTCCAGATGGCCGCATCGCCGAAATAGTTGGGATGCCGGGTGTACCGCCACAAACCGGTATCCAGCACCGTGCCGTGGCGGGCCGGATCCTTCTTGAACCGGGCCAGCTGCCAGTCGCCCACGGTCTCGAACACAAACCCCGTCATCCACAGCAGGACGCCGAGCACGGCCACCCAAGCCACAGGCCCGGTGGCGAACATCCCCACCTGCAGCGTCAGGGACACAAAAAACATAACCACGCCCTGCGGCAGGTAGACACGGCGGAGCGCAAACGCGTTCCTGGATCCGGGCGCCGGGTCCAGCAGGGCCTTGTAGCGCGGGTCTTCATGTCCGTCGCGCGCCCGCCAGCCAATATGGCCGCCCAGCCGCAACCCCCAGACCGCCGTCAGCAGAAGCAACAAGGCGCGGCGGGTGTCATCGCCCGATCCGGCAGACAGGAACCAGGACACCACGGCCACCGCAACGAAGCCGGGGCCCCACGCGATGTCCATCACCGAGTGCCGGCCCTGCCGGACGGCCACGCCAAACGTCAGCGCCAGGACCGCCAGGACTGCCAGTGCTGTCCAGGGCAACGACGCGGCGAACGCCGGCCAGGGAAAAGAGCTCACAGGGCCACCTCAGCGGCGGACCCGGGCACCAGCCCAGCCAGCTTGCTCGAGGCCTGGTGCGTGAATCCGGTGCGCAGAGCGAAAGCCTTCATCACAAAACCGGTGGCCAACGTGTGCCACAGCCGGCCGCGGCGCACCATAAAATGCCCGGAACCGCGCAGCGAAACATACTGTATGGAGGCTGCTGTCCCGGTGGCTCGGCGCGCAAACGCCAAGGACTGGGACGGGCTGGTCATATGGTCTCCCGTGCCGTGGACAATCAGGACCTTGCGTCCGGCGAGCGGCGTGGCGGGTGTCTCCGGGCTGAGCCACGGGGCCAGCGCCACCACGGCGTCCACCTGAGGATGGTCCGCGGCGGTCACGGCGGTGAGGCCGCCCATGGAATGCCCCACCAGATACACGGGAACCCTAGGGTGCTGCGCACTGATTTGCTGGAGGGCCCAGCGGGCATCCTGCAGTGCGGACCTGTCCGGCCCGTTCCAGCCACGCACGCTGTTCCGCAGGGACCACACCGCCAGCCCGTGGTCCTTCCCGGCACGGTGCAGGTGACGGGCGAACGTGACCATGCGCAGCGGGCTCAGGTGGCGGGCCTCCACGGGCTCAAAGCTGTGTGCCTTGCCCCCGTGCAGGACCAGGGCGACGCCCCGCGTTGTCCCGGGGGCCGCCAGCACAGTGAGTGCCGCCTCCCGCCTCGCAGCAGGTTCGTTGGTGTGGAATTCAGTCCTGCGGTCCGTCACGCGTGGTTCCTCTCGGTTCCTGCCATTTACCAACCCTAAGGCGCCGGACGTAGAGTTCAAGGTATGAGGTTCAACTGCTGATGGGCTCCGGTCACACCCACGTTTCAACAGATCATTCGGAGCCGACGGCCCAGGCGATTGCTGCCCGCCGGAAGGCAAACCGCATCCTGGCCGCGGTGCTGGTGCCGCTGACTCTTCTGACCCTGGCGGGCATGGCCGTGCTGTGGCCGTCCGGGTCCAAGGACGGCATCTCCCTCGCCAACCCCTATTCGGCGGCGCCCGGCGTCACCTTCGATACGGGCAAGATCCAGAGCGTCGTGGAAGAAAGCTGCATGCAGGGCTCCACCGCCCCCGGCCAATCCTCGGACACCAGCGGCCAGCCCGCCCCCGCCGGCTCCGACTGCATGTTTGCCTTCACGGAACCGGACCAGGGCGGCAGTCCCGTCAAAGTGGTGATCAATCCCGACGTCGCCAAGTCCCATGGCGTGAAGCCGGGGGACCAGATCAGGTACCTGAACCTTTCCAACGCCCAGGGCGCCGCGGCGTCGCAGGGGTCTCCGGCCTACATCTTTGTTGACTTCGTCCGGACCCTTCCCATCGTGATCCTGGCGCTCCTCTATGCCCTGGTGGTCATCGCGGTGGCGCGCTGGCGCGGATTCCGGGCGCTGCTGGGGCTAGTGGGCGCGTATTTCGTCCTTGCCGGCTTTATGTTGCCCGGGCTGGTGGAGGGCAAACCTCCGCTGCTGCTGGCCCTGGTGGGGTCAACGGTGATCATGATCGGGGTCCTGTATTTTGCCCACGGCTTCTCCGCCAGGACATCAACGGCGCTGCTGGGCACCATGTTCGGCCTGGCCATCACGGCGCTGTTGGCGGCCTGGGCCACCGACGCCGCCAACCTCGCCGGAGTGGGCAGCCATGACGCCACCACCCTGATCAATACCTCGGCCAACATCTCCATTTCCGGGGTGATCCTGTGCGGCCTCATCATCTCCGGCCTTGGTGTCCTGAACGACGTCACCATTACGCAATCGTCCGCCGTCTGGGAACTCTATGAGTTGGCTCCCGGCACCAGCGCCCGCAAGCTCTTCACCTCCGCCATGCGGATCGGCCGGGACCACATCGCCTCCACGGTCTACACCATCGCGTTCGCCTACGCCGGCGCAGCCCTGCCCATCCTGATCATTGTGATGCTGTACGACCGGCCGCTGGGGGACACCCTGACCAGCGCCGAACTGTCCGAAGAAGTCATCCGCACGCTCGTTGGCTCCATAGGCCTGGTCCTCGCCATTCCCGTGACCACTCTGATCGCCGTGCTGGTGGTCAAGGCCACCGGCGTCCGGACGGCCGGACAGGTCGCCGTCGGCGTCCCGGACGGAGACCGCCGCCCCGACGGCACCTCGGGCGCCGCCGCCATCAACGCGGACGACGTCGACGATACCGGTGCGCTCGCGGCGGCCGCGTTCGAGAGGCGGTCACGGCAGTCCACGGAAGGTTCCGACGATCCCGCCACCACCCGGAGGGGACGCCGGGCAGACCGCGGCTGGACGGGCAGCTGAACGACGCCAGGGGACCCAAATGGGCCCGGCGCGCCGATTTGCCCGCCTTTGCGACAATGGACAGGTGACTGTTACCGCAACGCCTCCCGCCCCCAAGCTGGAACTCCCGCCCCTGAAGCTGGGCCCCATCACGGTGGACACCCCCGTGATCCTGGCTCCGATGGCGGGCATCACCAACTCCGCTTTTCGTCGTTTGTGCCGTGAATACGGCGGCGGCCTGTACGTTGCGGAGATGGTCACCTCCCGCGCCCTCGTTGAACGCACGCCCGAATCACTGCGCATCATCTCGCACGACGACGACGAAAAAGTCCGCTCCGTCCAGCTGTACGGCGTGGACCCCGTCACGGTGGGCCAGGCAGTGCGAATGCTCGTCGAAGAGGACCGCGCAGACCACATTGACCTGAACTTCGGCTGCCCCGTTCCCAAGGTGACCCGGCGCGGTGGCGGCTCCGCCCTGCCTTGGAAGATCGACCTCTTCACCTCGATCGTCCAGACCGCGGTCAACGAAGCGTCCAAGGGCAATGTCCCGCTCACCATTAAAATGCGCAAGGGCATCGACGATGACCACCTGACGTACCTCGACGCCGGCCGGATCGCCCGCGATGCCGGGGTCGCCGCCGTCGCGCTTCACGGCCGCACCGCGGCGCAGTTCTACTCCGGCCAGGCCGACTGGACCGCGATCGCCCGCCTGCGCGAAGCCCTGCCGGACATTCCCGTCCTGGGCAACGGCGACATCTGGTCCGCGGAGGACGCTGTCCGGATGGTCCGGGAAACCGGTGTGGACGGTGTAGTGGTGGGCCGCGGCTGCCAGGGACGCCCGTGGCTGTTCGGTGACCTCATGGCGGCCTTCGAAGGAAGCGACAAACGCTACACGCCGGACTTGGGCAAGGTGGCCGAGAGCGTCTTCCGGCATGCCGAGCTGATGGTTGAGACCTTTGGCGATGAAGGCAAAGCGCTCCGGGAGATCCGCAAGCACATGGCCTGGTATTTCAAGGGCTACGTGGTGGGCAGTGAACTGCGGACCAAACTGGCCATGGTGACCAGCCTCGAGGTGCTGCGCGACACGCTGGACCAGCTGGACCTGGGCTCGCCGTACCCCGGCGTGGATGCCGAGGGCCCGCGCGGCCGCGCAGGCTCGCCCAAGAAGCCGGCGCTGCCCAAGGACTGGCTGGAATCCCGTGCCCTGAACGCCGCGCAGTCCCAGGACATCTCCGCCGCGGAACTGGATGTTTCCGGTGGCTGAAACGCGCACTACGGCACAGGCCCTGCCGGGCTACGAGGCCCACGATTCCGCCCGCTGGGTGGAGGAACCGCCCAAAAACAACTACCGCTCCGACTTTGAGCGGGACCGCGCCCGGGTGCTGCACTCGTCCGCCCTGCGCCGCCTCGGAGCGAAAACGCAGGTAGTTGCCCCGGACACCGACGACTTCGTCCGCACCCGCCTGACCCACAGCCTCGAGGTTGCCCAGGTGGGACGGGAACTGGGCCGCGCCCTGGGCTGCGACCCGGACGTGGTGGACACCGCCTGCCTGAGCCATGACCTGGGGCACCCGCCCTTCGGGCACAACGGCGAGTCCGCCCTGAACGAGGTGGCCCATGCCATCGGCGGCTTCGAAGGCAACGCCCAGACCCTCCGGCTCCTCACCCGGCTGGAGCCCAAGGTCCTGGCCACCGACGGGCGCCCGGCCGGCCTGAACCTCACGAGGGCCAGCCTGGATGCGGCGGCGAAATACCCTTGGTCCGCGCTGAACGCGCCGGTGATCCACGGCCAGCGCACCAGCAAGTTCGGCGCCTACGAGGACGATCTGCCCATCTTCAACTGGATCAGGGAGGGTGCGCCGGAACGCCGCTCGTGCCTGGAGGCGCAGGTTATGGACCTGGCCGACGACATTTCCTATTCCGTGCACGACGTCGAGGACGCGATCGTGGCCGGGCACTTCCAGCTGCGCTGGATGGACAACCCGGACCACCGGGCCCGTGTGGTGGGCTACGCCAAGCAGTGGTACCTCCCGCACAACGACCCCGCCGCGATCGATGCCGCCCTGGCCCGGTTGGAAGCCACCGACGTGTGGGTCCGCGAGGCCGACGGCAGCCGCAAGTCTATGGCCGCCCTGAAGAACATGACCAGCCAGCTGATCGGCCGGTTCTGCCAGAGCGCCCTGGAGGCCACGCGTGCTGTCTACGGCCCGGAAAACCTCACGCGGTACAGCGCTGAGCTGATGGTCCCGGACGAGACGGTTATGGAGATCGCGGTCATGAAGGGCCTGGCCACCACGTTTGTGATGACCACCGAACACCGCCAGCCCATCTACGAGCGCCAGCGCGAGGTGCTGCACGCCCTGGTCACCGCCCTGAACGCCACGGGGGACCGCCACCTGGAGCCGATGTTCGCGGCTGACTGGCGGGACGCGCCCGACGACGGCGCACGGCTCAGGGTGGTCATCGACCAGGTGGCGTCGCTGACAGACGGCTCGGCGCTGGCAATGTACGAACGGCTCGTGGGGAGCCTTCCCTCGCTGTGGTGACGAACGCCTCACGGCGGATCGGCTTGTCGTGCCCCCGGACTAGGATGGCTTTGTGGCTGGCCTGATCAAACGTGAAGATATCGACGAAGTACGCCAGCGCACGGACATCAAGGAAGTGGTTGACGGCTACGTCACGCTCAAGGGTGCCGGGCTGGGAACCTACAAGGGGCTGTGCCCGTTCCACGACGAGCGGTCGCCGTCGTTCACCGTGCGTCCCCAGGTGGGCAGGTACCACTGCTTCGGGTGCGGCGAAGACGGAGACGTCATCGCCTTTGTGCAGAAACAGGACCACACCTCATTCCATGAGGCCGTGGAAAAGCTGGCGGCCCGCATCGGGTACGAACTACGCTACGAGGACGGCGGCACCGGCCCCAACCGTGAGGAAGTCGGCAAGCGCCAGCGCCTCCTGGATGCCCACAAAATCGCCGATGAGTTCTTCCGCGCCCAGCTGCTGACGCCCGGGGCCGCCGAAGGCCGGAACTTCCTGTTCGGCCGCGGCTTCGACCGCGCCGCGTCGGAGCAGTTCGGCGTGGGCTACGCACCGCAGGGCTGGGACGCGCTGCTGAAACACCTCCGCGGCCGTGGCTTCACGGACCAGGAGCTGAAGCTGACGGGCATGTTCTCCGAAGGCAACCGGGGCATCTATGACCGGTTCCGTGGCAGGCTCATCTGGCCCATCCGTGACATCGCCGGCGACACCATCGGCTTCGGCGCGCGCAAACTCTACGAGGATGACCAGGGGCCCAAGTACCTCAACACCCCCGAAACCACGCTGTACAAGAAGTCCCAGGTGCTCTACGGGATCGACCTCGCCAAGCGCAGTATCGCCAAAGACCGCCAGCTCGTAGTGGTGGAGGGATACACCGACGTGATGGCTTGCCACCTGGCGGGAATTCCGACGGCGGTGGCCACCTGCGGCACGGCATTCGGCACCGAGCACATTAAGATCGCCCGCCGCCTGCTGTCCGACGACGGCACCGGGGGAGAGGTCATCTTCACCTTCGACGGTGACGCCGCCGGGCAGAAGGCGGCACTGCGCGCCTTCGAGGAAGACCAGCGCTTTACCGCCCAGACCTATGTGGCGGTGGAGCCCACCGGCGCCGACCCCTGCGACCTCCGCCAAAGCAGAGGGGACGCCGCCGTGCGGGACCTGATCGCCACGCGCCGGCCGCTGTTCGAGTTTGCCATCAAGGCCACGCTCAGGCGCCACAACCTGGACACCGTGGAGGGCCGGGTGGCCGCGCTGCGGGAATCCGCTCCGGTGGTGGCCCAGATCCGCGACGCAGCCATCAGGCCCGAGTATGCCCGGGAACTGGCCGGCTGGCTCGGCATCTCGGTTGAAGACGTCAGCCGGGCTGTGGGCGTTGCCATGAAGCGTGCCGCCCCGGGCGGGCCGGCTGCACCGGGAACGCCTTCCACAGCCGGCGCCCCGGGTCAGATGCCGTCCGCCGCGGCGGGTTCCGCCCAGGCGGGCGGACCCGGCGTGGCTGCCGGGCCGACGTCGGGCGCTGTCCCTTCCTACCAGCGGCCCGACCCCCGCGACCCCGTGGCCTCCATGGAGCGGCAGGCGCTGGAAGTGGCGCTGCAGGAGTCCGCCCTTCTGGGCGGCGGCATCTGGGAGCGCTTCGCGGCCGCACGGTTCGTCACGCCGGCGTTCCAGGCCGTGCACGACGCCATGCGCGCCTCGGGTCCCGGACTTATCGGTGAGCCGCTGCGCTGGGTGGAACAGGTGATGCACGAAGTCCCGGAACCCCTCCGGCCGCTGGTGTCCGAGCTTGCCGTGGTGCCGCTTCCCGCGAGCACCGCTGAAGCCGTCCAGAAGTACTGCAAGGACATTCTGTCCCGGCTGTTCGAGCTCCAGATCACGCGGGTCAAGGCGGACAAGATGGGCCAGCTGCAACGGCTGGATCCGGCAGCGAACCCGGAGGATTTCCAGCGGCTCAACAGGGAACTGATGATGCTCGAAATGGAGCGCCGGGCACTGCGCTCGGACGCCTGAAACGCGCCGATTTCACTCCTGATTTCGCTTCCNTCGGACGCCTGAAACGCGCCGATTTCACTCCTGATTTCGCTTCCAGCCGGTGTCTTTGCTAGGCTGGTACCCGCTTCATTCCTCCTTAGCTCAATTGGCAGAGCATTCGACTGTTAATCGAAGGGTTGCTGGTTCAAGTCCAGCAGGAGGAGCGCACAATCCCCGTTCCGGGTATCCGGAACGGGGATTTTTTTATACCCGGGGAGGGTATTTCGTAGTGCACCGCCGCCGATTTCCCATTCCCGGGAAACCTTTGCTAATGTCATACCTGCTTCATTCCTCCTTAGCTCAATTGGCAGAGCATTCGACTGTTAATCGAAGGGTTGCTGGTTCAAGTCCAGCAGGAGGAGCAAACAAACAAAAGATCCCCGGCCTCTCTGTGAGGGCGGGGATCTTTTGCATTCACACAAAGTCCATTTCCACCTGCAGGAACCGCTCAGCCTCGGCGATGGCCGCGTGGAAGGCGTCCTGCTCGGTGGGGAACTTGCGGGGCTCCCGCGGATGCCACTCATGGGGTGCTGAGTACACCCGGACGAAGCCGGAGGCCGGGGGTGCGTAGAAGATGCCGAAGCGCTGCACGGGCCACTCAGGCGAGGTCTCCGGGGCCACCAGGAGGGCGGAGTTGAAGGCGGCGTTGAACCACTGCGCGATGGGCCGCCGCCGGTCGTCCGTGAAGAGTCCGGCGGCATAGAGGGCGGCGGACTGCTGGCCGGTTTGGGCGCACAGCCGGTCCCACCACATGGGCAAAATGCCTGAGTCGCAACGTTGCCATGTGGCCGGGGGCGGCGAGTGGAACTGCCAGCTGGGCACGGAATTATTTTATCGTGGGAAAGCTCCCGGGCGGCAGGGGTGGGCCTCGGTGGACCGGGATTTGGCGCCAGGTCCCAACAGCTACGGACGGTTCCAGGGGCCCGGGTTGACCCGGTACAGCAGGGCAGCACCTGCCAGCGCGCCGAGGATGATGCCGATGGCGCCACTGCCGAACACGCGCCCAAGGAAGTAACCGGCGACGGCGCCCAGCACCGCCCCGAGGAACAGTCCCCGGGGGTTCCGGTGCGGTTTGCGTTTCATGGGTTTCATCATTGGATCGACGGGGTTCAGTGGATCGAGGGCACGGTGCGCGGCCTGACGACCAGCCAGAGGCCCGCCATCGCCAACAGGATGCACACGGCCTGCACGGCACCCATGGGGGTGGAGCTGGTGATGCCCAGCCAGCCCGCCACCGGTGAAACCAGGCCGGCCATCAGGAAAGTCGCGGCACCCAGGAGCGAGGCAGCCGTCCCGGCCTGTGCGCCGTGGCTGCTCAAAGCCAGCACCTGGACACAGGGGAACGTGAAGCCTGCGCCCATGATGTAGAACCAGAGTGGAACCATTACGCCCCAGAGCCCCAGGCCGGCCTGGTCAAAGACCACGATCAGCACGGCCATGAGAAACATCCAGGCCGTGGAACAGGCAAGGATCCATTGCGGCGGGACAGTTCGGATGAGCCTGGAGCTGATCTGGACGCCGGCCACAATGCCCAGGGAATTGATGCCGAACAGCAGGCCGTACTCCTGCGGCGAGAACCCGAAAATATCCTGGAACAGGAACGGCGACGCGGACAGGTAGGTGAAGAGGCCGGCGAAGTTCATGCCGCCCACTACCAGCAGGCCCACGAAGATCCGGTCCGTAAAAAGAACCTTGTAGCGTTGGCCGGTGGTCATACCGGTCAGGCCGCGCTTCTCCGGTGGCAGTGTTTCGCGGACCAAGACGAGCGCGGCGATGATCACCAGGGTGCCGTAGCCGGCCAGGAACACGAAGATTCCAGGCCAGGGCATCACCAGGAGCAGCTGCGATCCGATCACCGGGGCCAGGATCGGTGCCAGCCCGTTCACCAGGGCCATGCGCGAGAACATCCGGACCATGGCATAGCCGGAGAACAGGTCCCGCACCATTGCCATTGCCACCACGCCGCCGCCCGCAGCACCCACGCCCATGAGGACGCGGAAGAGGCCCAGCGTGGAGATGTCGGTGGACAGGGCTGCTCCCACGGAGGAGGCGATGTGCACGGCGGTGGCCAGGATCAGCGGGAGCCGCCGGCCGAACTTGTCGCTGAAGGGGCCCACCACCAGCTGGCCGAGGGCAAAGCCCACGGTGGTGCCGGCCAGGGTCAGCTGGACCTGGGCCTCGGTGACCCCCAGGCTTGCTTCCAGTGCCGGGAACGCAGGCAGGTACAGGTCGATCGTGAACGGACCCAACGCGGTGAGGGCGCCGAGGAGGAGGATGTACAACAGTTTCCGGCGGCGGGTCAGCGAATCGCCTGGATTCGAGGGAGTGGTCACGGACATCAATCCTAGGCCCGGAAGTTCCATCTTTCCGGGGTTGCAGGCGCGCCGTGCGGCCAACCCGGAAGTTTGCCCTGAACCTGAATGATAGTTTTGGGGGCGGGACCGTGCTGCCGCGGGCTCCCACAGCACACGGATGCCGAACCGACCAGGCAGCAGACTACGCAACAAGTTAGGCGGGAACCGATGAGCGGACGTCACACCGGGCGCACCAGCCAGGGATTGCGGATCACCGCGCTGCCCAGGACGCTGAAACTTCTTTTCCGTCTGGCCCCGCGCCAACTCAACGACGAAATCGCCTTCGCCAAGATCGAGCTCAAGCGCAAGGGCATCCAGGTCGGCGTCGCCGCCGCCTTCGTCGCCGTTGCGCTTATTTTTGTGGCGTTCCTGGTGGTTGGCCTGATCGTGGCCGCCATTATGGGCCTGGCCACCATCATGCCGGCGTGGCTCGCCGCGCTGCTCGTCTGCGCCCTGTTTCTGGTCATCGCCCTCATCGGCGGCCTAATCGGCGTCCGCAAATTCAAGCAGGCCATGCCCCTGGTCCCGGCCGAGACCATCCGCGGAATCAAACACGATCTCGGCATCGTCAAGGAAGGCTCCGACTTCAACGCCACGCTGCTCGATCCGGCCAGCCCGGAGGCCAAGGCCGCCAAGGCTGCCAAGGACGAAGCTGCCGCGAAGGCCAAGGCCGAGAAGGAAGCCAAGGCCGAGGCGCACAAAAAAGAGTTCCCGCAGGCGTCCGAGCCCGAGCTTCACCACCGCCTCGAGCAGCGCCGGCGCCACCTGGCCCAGGTCCGCGACGAACTGGATACCGAGCTCGACATCAAGCCGCAGGCCATATTCCTGATGGGCGCTGCCAAGGAAAAACTGGGGGAGGGCAAGGCCGCCCTTGAACATGGAGCCGCCAAGGCCAGCCAAAAGTTCGCTGCCTTCTCCGGATCCCCGGACGGCGCCGGCCTCCGCTGGAAGCCACTTGCCGCACTTGCAGCCTCCGCAACGATCTTTGTGGTGCTCCTGCGCAGGCTGCTGCGGAACCCCTAACAACACAACACGTCACACTGGGCTCTGAAGTCACACTGGGCTCTAAGGAAGGGGGACGGATTGAGGTTCATCGGCGCTGGTGCGCGGCCCGGCCGCCCCCAGATTGACCACGACCGCGTCTTCACCATCCCCAACGCCCTGACAGTGCTGCGCTTTATGGGCGTACCACTTTTTGTCTGGCTGGTCCTGGCCCAGAAGGAATATGGGACCGCCGTTGTGGTCCTGGTGGTCATGGCGGGAACCGACTGGATTGATGGCTACGTGGCCCGCCGCTTCGACCAGGCGTCCAAGCTCGGCCGCGTCATGGATCCGCTGGCTGACCGGCTTGCCCTGATCGCGGTGGCGGTCACCCTGGTGATTGCCGGCGTCGTCCATTGGCTGTACCTGGCCGCACTCCTGGTGCCTGACGCCGTGCTCCTGGTGCTGACGCTCTCGTACTTCCGGGGCCATCCGGACCTGCCAGTGAGCCGTGTGGGCAAAGTCCGCACCGGACTCCTGCTCCTGGGCACGCCCCTGCTGGTCCTGTCGCGATTGGACACCCCGTTTGCCGGGCCGCTGTACATTGCAGCCTGGATCGTGCTGGGACTTGGGCTCACCGGCCACTGGATTGCCGCGTACAACTATTTCTGGGCCATTCTGCGGAAGGGCCGTCAGCAGTCCCATCACGACGGCGGCACCGCCTGATGGTGTGGGTGGCGGTCCTGCTGGCGGTGCTTGGGGCATTCTGCCTTGCCCTGGGTGCGCAGAAGCAGGGGAGCGCCGTCAAAGCCGACACCGGCGGGCTGGCGCTGAGTTCAAACGGCTTCCTCCGCCTACTCCGCAATCCGCGGTGGGTGCTGGGACTTCTCCTGCTGTGCCTCGGGATGGGAATGAACGCGGTGGCCCTGGTCTCCGCGCCGCTGACGGTGGTGCAGCCGATCGGCGCCATTGCGCTGGTCATTACCACCGTGGTGAACGCCCGCGACCAGGACATCACCATCAACCGGGCCACCATGGTGTCCATCGCGGCCTGCGTGACCGGTTCCGCACTCTTTGTCCTGCTCGCCGTCAACGTGACGCAGGAGAACCACCATGTGAGCCAGGAGGACGAGCTCACCATTGTGCTGCTGCTGGCACTGGCCGTCGGCGTGTTCGGCACCCTGGCAGTCATGTTCCGGCACCGGACGAGCGCGTTTGTCTACATCCTCGGCGCCGGCGTTTTGTTCGGCTTTGTCGCGGTACTGACGCGCATCATCGGCAAGCACCTGCTGGACCCCAACGGGCTGGCGCTGCTCAATGTCCAGTGGTATTCGGTGGTGGCCATTGCGGCGGCCGGCGGCCTGGGTTCCTGGTTTGTGCAGAGCGCCTACTCGGGCGGCCCGCCGGACCTTGTCATCGCCGGGCTGACAGTCATCGACCCGATCGTGGGCATCGCCATCGGCATCGTGATCCTGGGCGAGCTCCGCCCGGACGTCCACGCCGTGATGGCGATTGCCATGGCTACGGCTGCTTCGCTTGCTATCGTGGGGGTGATCGCCCTTTCCAGGCACCATCCCGAGGTCACCAAGCGCAGGAAAGATGCGCGGAAGGCGGCGGGCAGGGCGTCCCACTAGCTTGTTTACCCAACTCGTGCACTTTCATTACCAGCCGATTCCAAAAGGCCCCGTGCTACCGTGCCGGCGGCCAACCGGTGCGGCCAGCGACAGCTGCCCGTGCCGTGACCTTCAGGAGCTCTTCACGTGACAACGCCCTCTGACCAGCCTCCCCTGACCATCCTGATCGCCGCGGATACGTATCCGCCCCACATCAACGGGGCCGCGCAGTTCAGCTACCGTCTGGCCAACGGTATGAGCGGACGCGGCCACAACGTGCATGTGCTGGCTTGCCGGGCGGACGACGGCGCGAGCTTCACCGAGTTCCGCTCCGAGGCCACCGTGCATCGGCTCCGTTCCCACGGGGTCTTCACGCACGAATACTTCCGCATCTGCTTCCCCTGGGAAATCAAGAAGGAGATCGGCCTCCTTTTCGATCGGATCAAGCCCGATGTTGTGCACATCCAGAGCCACTACATGATCGGCGAGCACGTCCTCTACGAAGCGGCGAAGCGGGGCATCAGGATCGTGGCCACCAACCACTTCATGCCTGAAAACCTGAACCCGTTCCTGCCGTTCCCGCAGTGGTTCAAGGACATCATCGGCAAGATCTCCTGGAAGGACATGGGCAAGGTCATGGGCCAGGCCGACGTCGTCACCACGCCCACACCATTGGCGGCCAAGGCCATGCACCAGCACGCTTTCCTGCACAAGGTGCTCCCACTCTCCAACGGCATTGACTCCGCAGCCTATGAGCTGCAGCCCGGCGAAGTGATCGAACCGCACGCCCATCCAACAGTGGTGTTTGTGGGGCGCCTGGCCGAGGAAAAGCACGTGGACGTGCTCATCAATGCCGTGTCCAAGACCCCCGCGGAGCTCAACGTCCACCTGGAAATTGTGGGCGGCGGCGAAGTCCGCGCCGCTCTTGAAGCGCAGGCGGAACGGCTCGGACTGGGGGAGCGGGTGAAATTCCTGGGACTGGCCAGCGATGAGGACCTCCGGGAGGCCTACATCAAGGCGGACCTGTTCTGCATGCCGGGGACCGCGGAGCTTCAGTCACTGGTGACCCTTGAGGCCATGTCTGCCTCCACGCCCGTCCTGTTGGCGGATGCCATGGCACTGCCGCACCTGGTGCGCGACGGCGAGAACGGCTACCTGTTCACACCCAACGACAGCGACGACCTCGCAGCCAAGATCACGCGGATCCTGCAGCTGCCAGCCGAGGAACGGGCGGCAATGGGTCAGGCCAGCCGGCGGATGGTGGAGCCGCACAGCATCGAGGGGACGCTGCAGACCTTCGAGGACCTCTACCGGGGTGCGAGCTACGACGACAAGGCGGTCTGACAGCGGTCTTGCAGTGGCCCGCCCCAGTCTGGGGCGGGCCTTGGCATCCTGACTGCGTGGTCCTGATGCCCGCCAGTGTTTGCTAGAGTGTTTTTGCCCTGCTGAAGCCGAAGTCCTCCGCGGACCACGCCGGCAAGGGCAGGGGGCTATAGCTCAGCTGGTTAGAGCGCGGGACTCATAATCCTAAGGTCCTCGGTTCAAGTCCGAGTAGCCCTACCCAAGCACGACACCGCAGGAACCAAACCATCGTGGAACCGCGGCTGACGAGAGATCGTCGGCCGCGGTTTCTTTCGTTTTCCCGCAATCTGCGGTATGTTACTGACCAGTAACTTACCGCTGCCGCTGAGTCCCGGCCTGTCCTGCCATGGCTGGCCTGTCCGCGCTGCTGATCTTTGCGAGGGAACCAATGTCCAAAGCCTCTGTTGACATCAACAACCTTCCGTACGCCGACGGCGACTTCTTCGCCTTCGAGCAGCTTCTCACCGCCAAGGAGCAGGACCGGCTCGCCGAGATCCGGGGTTTCCTCGCCCGCGAAGTCCGGCCGATTGCCGTGGACTGCTGGAACCGCGGCGAGTTCCCCATGGAGCTCATTCCCAAGCTGGCCGAAATCGACCTGGTGAGCCCCGTGCGGCGCCAGGGCTACTCCAACCTGTTCGCCGGCCTGGTCCACGCCGAGGCAACGCGCGCCGATACCTCCATCGCTACCTTCATGGGTGTGCACGACGGACTGTTCACCGGCTCCATCGAGGCCCTTGCCTCCCAAGAACAGCAGGACGCCTGGCTCCCGGATATTTATTCGCTGAAGAAGATCGGCGCGTTCGGTCTTACGGAGCCGCTGGGAGGTTCCGACGTAGCCGGCGGCACGCGCACCACGGCACAGCGCGACGGCGACACCTGGATCCTCAATGGCGCCAAGCGCTGGATCGGCAACGCTACATTCTCGGATTGGGTGGTCATCTACGCCCGCGACCTCGCCGACAACCAGGTCAAGGGTTTCCTTGTGGATACGGCGCTGCCCGGCTTCATCGCCACCAAGATTGAAAACAAGATCTCCCTCCGGACAGTCCAGAACGCAGACATCGTCCTGGAGGACGTGGTGGTTCCGGACTTCTTCAAGCTGGCGGGCGCCAACAGCTTCCGCGACACCAACAAGGTCCTGAAAGTCACGCGGCTGTCCGTCGGCTGGCAGGCAGTCGGCCAGCAATTGGCCGCCTTCGACGTGGCCCGCCGCTACGCTGTGGAACGCCACCAGTTCGGCCGCCCGCTGGCATCATTCCAGCTCGTCCAAAGCCAGCTGGTGCAGATCCTCGGGAACGCCGTCAGCTCCATGGGCATGATGGTCCGGCTTTCCCAGCTGGAGGATGCCGGCCAGGCCAAGGATGAACAGTCCGCCCTTGCCAAGGCATTTACCACCGCACGGATGCGCGAGAGCGTCGCGATCGGCCGCAGCCTCCTGGGCGGCAACGGCATCGTGACCGACTTCGAGATGGCCAAGATCTTCGCTGACGCGGAAGCCATCTACTCGTATGAGGGAACCCACGAGATCAACACCCTCGTGACCGGCCGCGCCATCACCGGGATCTCGGCGATCGTCTAGAGCCGTCAGCCGTCAGCCGTCAGCCGTCAGCCGTCAGCGCTCGGCGGTCAGCCAGTGTCCAGCCCCAGGGGCAGCAGAATGGACGGGCGGAGGTCGGTGACGAATTCCAGCGGATTGACGTAGGCGTCCCCCTGCCTCACGCCCCAATGGACGCAGGCAAGAGCGCTGCAGTGCCCGGGTTGCAGCGTTCCGATGATCTCGCCCTTCGCCACCGCGGCCCCGGCCGTGAGCGAGCTTTCGACTGGCTCAAAACTGCTGCGGAGACCGCCCCCGTGATCGATGGTAATCACGGGGCGGTCCACCACTACTCCCACGAAACTGACGGTGCCGGACTCTGGCGAGGTGACCGGGACGCCGTCGTGCGTTGCCTCAAGGTCCACGCCGCGGTGCCCGCTCATCCACGGCTTGTCCGGCGGGTCAAAGGCGCGCAGCACAGCGGGCCTGGGGGAGAGCGGCCACTCCCAGGAAGCGCGCGGCGCTGTATCCGCTGGAGCCGCCGCGGCCGGCAGTAAGAGCACTGCCGCGAGGGCAACTATTGCTTTCATAAACCCAGCTTTGCGTGCCGGATCTCTCAGCGGGAGTGCGCACTTTGGCCATGTGGAAAACGCCCGTCGAAGGCCCTCGGGTTGTCCTTCGGCTATTGGCTCCTGTTGTACACTTGATGGAGCAGTTTGCTGTGCCCTCAACGCTTGCGTCGGCACGCCTCATTCAGGAATGCGGGGGAGCAGCAACTGACTACGCGTATCCAGCCCTCCAAATCTGAAGCCCCGGCTTTATATGAGGAGGATTGTGTCTCTTGCGGTCAGGGCCTCGCGGTCCTGATGAGAGTCGCAATGGATGCCAGGAGCACGGCCCGCCTTGGGCCACGCTAAATAACCGTCAACTATTGGCAGGGTAAGAGAGCCTGAAAGGCTCTCTCATGAATGACCTGCCGGAAGGAGCGCCGGCATGCCCGTCGTAACTATGCGCCAGCTGCTTGACAGCGGCGTCCACTTTGGACACCAGACCCGCCGTTGGAACCCGAAGATGAAGCGATTCATCTTCACGGAGCGCAACGGCATCTACATCATTGACCTTCAGCAGTCGCTGTCCTACATCGACCGTGCTTACGAGTTCGTAAAGGCCACCGTTGCACACGGCGGCACCGTACTCTTCGTCGGCACCAAGAAGCAGGCCCAGGAATCCATCGCTGAGCAGGCTACCCGTGTTGGACAGCCTTACGTGAACCAGCGCTGGCTCGGCGGTATGCTGACCAACTTCCAGACCGTTTCCAAGCGCATCCAGCGCATGAAGGAACTGGAAGAGATCGACTTCGACGACGTCGCCGGTTCCGCGTACACCAAGAAGGAACTGCTGCTCCTTCGCCGTGAACTCACCAAGCTGGAAACCAACCTCGGCGGTATCCGCAACCTGACCAAGGCACCTTCCGTGCTCTGGATCGTGGACACCAAGAAGGAACACCTGGCCGTTGACGAAGCCAAGAAGCTGAACATCCCGGTTGTGGCCATCTTGGACACCAACTGCGATCCTGACGAAGTCGACTTCCCCATCCCGGGCAACGACGACGCCATCCGCTCGGTGAACCTGCTGACCCGCGTTGTCGCCGACGCCGTTGCTGAGGGCCTCATCGCCCGCCACAACCGCGCCACGGGCACCACGGAAGCTCCGGAAGAGCCGCTGGCTGAGTGGGAGCGCGAACTCCTCGAAGGCAGCAAGACTGAAGAAGCACCTACCGCTGAGGCTGCTCCGGCTGCTGAAGAAGCTGCCGCTCCGGCAGCCGAAGAAGCTGCTCCGGTTGCCGAGGAAGCTCCGGCTGCTGCCGAGGCTCCCGCCGCCGACGCTGACAAGTAACACTAGTAAATCCGGATTCTCCGGCGCTGCCTGCAGCGCCGGCGCACCTGACAGGATGGCGGCTCACCCGGTGAGCCGCTGTCCTGTCGGTCCGTACACCACATACATTTTCTAGACAGAGGGGTTCACATGGCGAACTACACTGCCGCTGATATCAAGGCTCTGCGCGAGCGCACCGGCGCCGGCATGATGGATGTCAAGAAGGCTCTTGACGAAGCCAACGGTGACGCCGAAAAGGCCATCGAGATCATCCGCATCAAGGGCCTCAAGGGCGCTACCAAGCGCGAAGGCCGCTCCACCGCTGAAGGCCTGGTGGCCGCAAAGGTCAGCAACGGCGTCGGCGTGATGATCGAGGTCAACTGCGAGACCGACTTTGTTGCCAAGGCTGACAAGTTCATCCAGCTGGCCGACAAGGTCCTGGCCGTGGCTGTGGAGTCCGGCGCTGCCGACCTCGACACCCTCCTGGCCATCGAAGTTGACGGCAAGCCGCTGTCCGAGGTTGTCGTCGAAGAGGGCGCAATCCTTGGCGAAAAGGTAGTTGTCCGCAAGCTGTCCCGCATTGAGGGCGGCACTGTTGACGCTTACCTGCACAAGACGTCCAAGGATCTCCCGGCCCAGGTCGGCGTCCTGTTCGCTGTTGACGGTGAAGGCGAAGCCGCTGCCACCGCCGCACACGACGTTGCAGTGCACATCGCAGCGATGTCCCCGAACTACCTGACCCGCGAAGACGTTCCGTCCGACCTGGTCGAGTCCGAGCGTCGCATTGCCGAAGAGACCGCCAAGGCTGAAGGCAAGCCCGAGGCTGCAATGTCCAAGATTGTGGAAGGCCGCGTTACAGGCTTCTACAAGGGTGAGGTCTTGGTTGACCAGGCTTTCGCCAAGGACGCCAAGAAGTCTGTGGCGCAGGTCCTCGAAGAGGCCGGCGTCAAGGGCACGTCCTTCGCACGTTTCCGCGTCGGCTCCTAGTCGAATCCGCAAAGGGGTGGCCACTTCGGTGGCCGCCCCTTTTGCATGCACCGGCTAAACGTCCGATGAGACCTTTGGCCACCCCGCACGATAACCTTTTTCAGAGTTCACCAACGGGAAGGCACCCATGGAAGCCGTCAATTCTTCAAGCCAGCCAGAGAAAAGCAGGCGCCGCGTCCTCCTGAAGTTGTCGGGCGAGGTCTTCGGCGGCGGCAAGCTGGGCGTTGATCCCGACACCGTGCGCGGCGTCGCCAAGCAGATCGCCGCAGCGGTCCCCGAAGTGGAAGTTGCCATCGTCGTCGGCGGCGGTAACTTTTTCCGCGGCGCGGAACTGTCCCAGAGCGGCATGGACCGCTCGCGCGCCGACTACATGGGCATGCTCGGCACCGTCATGAACTGCCTGGCACTGCAGGACTTCCTGGAGCAGGCCGGCGTTGAAACCCGCGTCCAGAGCGCCATCACCATGGGGCAGGTGGCCGAGGCGTACATTCCCCGCCGGGCCATCCGCCACATGGAAAAGGGCCGTGTGGTCATCTTCGGAGCCGGAGCCGGCCTGCCGTACTTCTCCACGGACACAGTGGCCGCCCAGCGCGCTCTGGAGGTCCACGCGGACGTCGTCCTGATGGCCAAGAGCGGCGTGGACGCCGTCTACACCGCGGATCCCAAGAAGGACCCCACTGCCGAGAAGCTGGACACCCTGAGCTACGACGACGCCCTGCGCCGCGACATCAGGGTCATGGACCAAACCGCAATGACCATGTGCAAGGACAACAACCTGTCCATGGTGGTTTTCGGGATGGAAGGCGAAGGGAACGTCACCCGCGCCATCCTGGGCGAAAAGCTCGGTACCCTGGTGACCCCGTAGCTGCAGCTAGGATGATCTGAGCACGGTTCCACGCCCGCAACCGGGCAACAATGGAACCAGGAACACTGAACCAAGATTGTGCAGGGAACCGGTACCCGGACTGCACTGATTTCTGAGGAGAGACCGTGATCGAAGAAACCTTGCTCGAAGCCGAAGAGAAGATGGACAAGGCGGTAGAGGTAGCCAAGGAAGACTTCGCCTCGATCCGCACAGGACGGGCAAACCCGGGCCTTTACAACAAGGTCCTGGTGGACTACTACGGTTCGCCCACCCCGCTGCAGCAGCTTGCCTCCTTCGCCATTCCGGACGCGCGCACCATCCTCATCACGCCGTTCGATAAGACCGCACTGCGCGACATCGAGCGGGCCCTGAGTGATTCCGAGGTGGGCGCCAACCCCTCCAACGACGGCAACGTCATCAGGATCACCATCCCGGACCTGACCCAGGAACGCCGCAAGGAATACGTCAAGATCGTCAAGACCAAGGGCGAGGACGCGAAGATCTCCATCCGAAACATCCGGCGAAAGGCCAAGGAAACGCTGGACAAGCTCGTCAAGGACGGCGAAGCCGGCGAGGACGAAGGCAGCCGCGCCGAAAAGGAACTGGATGGCCTGACCAAATCGCACGTGGACGGCATCGACGAGCTGCTCAAGCGCAAGGAAGCAGAGCTGCTCGAAGTCTGATGAGCCAGGCAGAGCAGGCCCCCACACAAAGGGCGCGCACCAGGGGGAAACAGTTGCGGAGCAATCCGACGCCCAAGGCTGGCCGGAATCTTCCGGCAGCCATTGTGGTGGGCCTGGCCATGCTGATCGGCGTGCTGGGCGGGCTGGTTTTCCTCCCGCTCGGATTCGTGGCTGTCACCACCGGGTTCGCGGTCTTCGGAGTCTGGGAGATCTTCCGTGCCCTGGAGGCGAACGGGACCAGGATGCCCATCGTCCCGGTCATGGTGGGTACAGTCGCCATGCCGTTCGCCGCCTATCTCGGCGGTCTTGAGAGCCTGCTTTTCGCCATGCTCCTGAGCTGCGTGGCAGTCCTCCTCTGGCGTTCAGTGGAGAGCCCCGCCGGATCAGCGAACAGCATCTTTGCCGGCGTGTTCACGCTGGGCTGGGTCCCGTTCTTCATCAGTTTCGCGACGTTGCCGCTGCACGCCGTCGGCGTCGCCACTCCGGTGGGTCTCTGGCCTGGCGGAACCGTGCCGCCCGGGGCCTGGCAGGTGGCCGTGATGCTGCTGCTGGTGGTCTCGAACGACACGTTCGGCTACCTCGTGGGCGCATCGCTGGGCAAACACCCTATGGCCCCGAAGATCAGCCCCAAGAAATCATGGGAAGGCTTCGCCGGCTCCATTGCCGGGGCCATGCTGATCGGCATCCTTGCCAGCATTTTCCTGCTGGACAAACCCTGGTGGGTTGGTGTGATCCTCGCCGTGGGCGTCGTTGCAGCGTCCACCGCAGGAGACCTGGCCGAGTCGATGGTCAAGCGTGAACTCGGGATCAAGGACATGAGCAGCATCCTGCCCGGACATGGGGGCGTCATGGACCGCCTGGACTCCATCGTCTTCGCCTGTCCCGTGGCCTTTGTGCTGTTCGCACTGGTTGCGGGCGTCTGACGCGACCCTCTCGGACCATCTCCGCCGGACCGCCGGCAGCGCCAATAGACTGGTGCGTAACCTGACCCAGCTGAAGCAACAAAGGAACAACAGTGGCATTGGACTTTCAACGGAAAATCCCCGCGTCGTTTGAGCGCGTGCGGGGCAACGAATTCGGGTACAACGCCAAACAGGTGGACCAGTTCCTCCAGCGGGCCAGGGTGGCACTCGAGACGCCGAAGGCCGCCATCCACGCCGTCACCAGCGCCGATGTCCGGAGCGTCTCTTTTGACCCGGTCAAGGGAGGTTACGCTGCCGCCGTCGTCGACGCAGCGCTGGACCGGCTCGAAGATGCCTTTGCCCGCCGCGAACGGGACGAACTGATCGCCGCCAAGGGCGAGGATGCCTGGCTGCGGGAGATCGGCAGCCTCTCCGGGATCCTCCGGGGCCGCCTCCACCGGCCTGACGGTGAGCGCTTCCGGCGCCCGTCAAAAAAGAAGGCCCGCAGTTACAACATCCTGGACGTGGACAATCTTTGCTACGACCTGATCGGCTACCTCGAAGAGGACAAGCCGCTCAGCGTGGACAATGTCCGCCGGGTGGTCTTCCGTCCCGCCGTGGGCAAGGACGGTTACGAAGAGACCCAGGTTGATGCCTTCCTGGACCGCGTGGTTGAACTCATGGCGGCCATCGACTGACGTCGCTGACTGGCTGCTGGGACTGACTCCGTAGACTGATCGGCTTCAGTCCCCGCCCGGTGGTGTGGGGGAGAGCGGTGCGAAGCGCTGCCAAACGTCACGGTACTGCCGGTTGCCGTGGAACGATGAGGCTCCAGCAAATGCGAGCCCGCAGACGGAACCCACCAGGACCGCCGCAGCTGTCGGCCAGCCCAGCAGCGTCATGAATGTGCCCAGCAGGATTGCTGTCAGGGCGGCGTTGGCCATGGTGATAAACACCATGCTGCTCCCTGCCACGTGGCTCCACGTGCTCCTGCCCCCGAGGAAATAATACGTCTGGTCCATGCCGGCCTCGTCGTCGTGCCGGCCGGCCAGCATGTACTTCGCAATGCCGGGATCCAGGTCCACATACGCGGCCCTCAGCCGGTTCATGGCCAACACGTACATCAGGTCCTCCATGCCAACATTCATGACGCGGACCTGCGTCAGGAGACCGATCAGCAGGTCGGTGGCCAGAACGATCATCGCCAGCATCACAAAGGTGTCCGAGAACCTGGTGGCCTGGCCCACCAACGCAAGGCTCACCAGGCTGGCCGACGTGAACATCAGGAACATGCTGATGCGGGTCAGCACTTCCCCTTGAGTGGTGCTGCGGGATGCAAGCAGGCTCCAATGCTCGGTGGCGAGCAACTGCGCCCGGACCGACAACGGGACGCCGTCCGCCTCGTTGGGGGTGCTCCCGTCCTGCGTGGACATGCCGCAGTTGTCCTCCCTCCAGCCGCCCGGCGCGAGAGCCCCCCGACCGCTGGCGCGGCAGGGGACTCAGCGTTCGGTCATCAACGGCCGTTCGGGAGTGTGCAGCCGGGTCATGACGCGGCTCATGGTCAGCGGAATCCGGTGTTTTGTCCCCCGGGAGACAAGCACTGTCACGGCGAAGGCGGCGGGAACTGTCCACGCCGCCGGCTGGGCCAGCCAGAAGGGCGTACCGGCAGCGCCCAGGACCGTTCCCCACACCATGGCGCCGCCGCAGAGGACGCCGCCGGTCACCATTCCGGCAATGGCGCCGGCGTCGGTGAGTCCCCGCCACCAGATGCCCAGCAGGAGTACCGGGCACACACTGGAGGCGGTAAACGCGAACACCAGGCCCACACTGCCGGCCAGAGCCAGGGAATCAGTCATCACGGCAAATCCCAGCGGAACCACAGCGGAGACGACGGCGGCGAGCCGGAATCCCCGCACGCCGCCGCCCAGGACGTCCTGGCTGATCACGCCAGCCAGGGAGACCACCAGGCCCGAGGTGGTGGACAGGAACGCGGCGAAGGCCCCGGCCACCACCAACGCTGAGAGCAGGTCGCCCGCGGTTCCACCGATCAGCTGCCCCGGCAGCAGGAGAACCACCGCGTCGGCCTGCCCTGACCGGGCGAGTTCGGGCGCGAACATCCGCCCCACCAGCCCGTAGGCAGTGGGAAACAGGTAAAAAACGGAGAGCAGCCCGAGCACGATCAGGGTGGTCCGCCGTGCCGAGTGCCCGTCCGGATTCGTGTAGAAGCGGACCAGGACATGTGGGAGTCCCAGCGTGCCGAATAGCAGCGCCACCAGCAGCGAGATGTTCTGGTACGGCCCGGCGGGGGCCAGCCCGGTGGGATTCACGACGGCGGGGGCCGCGGGGGCACTCCCGTCACCGGCGAGCGTGAACACGATGAACAGGACGGGCACGGCAAGGGCCGTGAGCTTCAGCCAGAACTGAAAGGCCTGCACAAAGGTAATGGAGCGCATGCCGCCGGCCACAACTGTCAGGCACACCACAACCACCACGGCCACGGAGCCCACCCAGGCCGGCAGCCCCGTGGTGATCCGGATGGTCAAGGCCGCGCCGTGGAGCTGAGGCACAATGTACAGCCAGCCCACTACAACCACCACCACGCTGGTCACACGGCGGACTGCGCGCGAATCCAGCCTCGCCTCGGTGAAGTCCGGGATCGTGTACGCGCCGGAGCGGCGCAGCGGTGCGGCCACAAAAAGCAGCAGCATCAGGTAGCCGGCGGTGTAGCCCACGGGAAACCACAGCGCGTCGGTACCGGACAGCAGGATCAGTCCGGCCACGCCCAGGAAACTCGCCGCAGAGAGGTACTCCCCGCCGATGGCCGAGGCGTTCCACCATGGCTTGACGGTCCGGGAAGCCACGTAGAAATCGCCGGTGGTCCGGGAAATCCGCAGACCGTAGAACCCGATGGCGGCTGTTGCCAGCGAAACCAACACGAGAGCGATCACACCCACTGCGGGATTCATGAGGTGGTCACTTGTCCCCGGCCAGGTCGCGGTAGCGGGCCTCGTTCCGTGCGGCGGTCCGGATATAAAGCCAGGCGCTGAGGCCTATGACGGGATAGATGCCTGCACCGAGCAGGATCCAGTCGAACGGGATACCCGCGATCCGGGTCTCGGCGAGGCCCGGTAGGGCTGCCAGCAGCAACGGGAACGCGCACAGGATCAGCATAAAGCCGATGGCCACCACCAGGGCCAGCCGCAACTGGGAACGGATCAGGGAGCGGACGAAGACCTGTCCCACATCTGATTCCTCCGCCGCCTCGCGGGACTCCCCGGAGGGCCGGGGCGCAGAGCGCGGGGCGGTGACGCGGACCCGGGTCATGCCTGCGGCCGGATGCGGGTGGCTTCCAGCTTTTCCCTGACCAGGGGAAGGTGGCGGCGGCTGATGGGCAGGCCGGCGCCGGCCACCGAGACGCTGGGCTTATCCGCCGCCAGCTTCATGGACTGCACATGCTTCAGGGCCACGAGGTAGGACCGGTGCGTCCGAATAAACCCGGCTTCCGCCCACTGCTGCTCAAGGTCTGCCAGCGGCACGCGGATGAGGTAGCTGGCATCGGCGGTGTGCAGCCGGGCGTAGTCTCCCTGCGCCTGGACGTACGTGACGTCGTCGCGCCTGATCATCCTGGTGGTGCCGCCCTGGTCAACGGTGATCATCTCAGGGGCGGCGCCGCCGCCGTCGCGCAGCAGCTCGCTGATTCGGCCCACCGACCGGGAGAGCCGCTCGGCCCGGACGGGCTTGAGCAGGTAGTCCACGGCGGCCAGTTCGAAGGCTTCCAGGGCGCAGTCCTCGTCTGCGGTCACAAACACCACGGCCGGCGGTTTGCTGCTGCGCGTGATGGCGCGTGCAACATCCAGGCCGGACACGGCGGGCATGTGAATATCCAGGAAGACGGCGTCAATCGTTTCGGTGTTCAGGGCCCGCAATGCCTCAGCGCCGGAAGTCGCCCGGTGGATGACCCCGATCCGGTCATCCTTGCCCAGCAGGTAGGCCAGTTCCTCCACGGCGGGTAGCTCGTCGTCGGCGACGAGGACATTAATCATGGTCCTACATTAGCCGCAGGAGGCGGCTGGGATCAGGCCGCCAGGTTCAGGCGTCGTGGCCGGGCTGGGACTTGGGCACGCGCATGGTGATCAACGTTCCCTCGCCCGGCGCCGTCTCGATCACCAGGCCGTGCTGGTCCCCGTAAACCTGCCGTAGCCGGGCGTCCACGTTGCGCAGCCCCACGTGGTCGCCGTCGTGGTGCCCGGCCAGCATCGACTGGAGCTCGGCAGGGTCCATCCCCACGCCGTCGTCCTCTATGGTCACTTCCGCATAGGCGCCCGAATCATTGGCCGTGATGGTGATGTGGCCCGTCCCTTCCTTGGCCTCCAGGCCGTGCCGGACGGCGTTCTCCACCAGCGGCTGCAGGCTCAGGAACGGGATGACGGTGCTCAGGACTTCCGGCGCGATCCGCAGGCTGACCTGGACGCGGTCACCGAAACGGGCACGTTCCAGCAGCAGGTACCGGTCAATGCAGCGCAGTTCCTCCGCCAGCGTGGTGAAGTCGCCGTGGCGCCGGAACGAGTACCTCGTAAAATCAGCGAACTCCACCACCAGCTCGCGCGCCCGCTCCGGATCCGTGTTGATGAACGACGCGATGGCGTTCAGCGAGTTGTAGATGAAATGCGGACTGATCTGGGCACGCAGCGCCCGCACTTCGGCTTCCATCAGCAGCGTCCGGGACGCATCCAGCTCAGCCAGCTCCACCTGGACGGCCACCCAGTCCGCCACTTCGCTGGTGGCACGGACCAGGCCTGCGCCCGCCGCCGGGGCAAACGCAGCCACGACGCCCACCACCCGTGAGCCCGCACGAACCGGCGCGATGACGGCGGCGAAGCTTCCGGAGGCAAGGCCCGCCCCCAGGTCCCGCGCCTGGAGCACCGCCGTCCGCCCGCCGAGCAGGACGTCGGCGGCCAGGTCCATCAACCGGGGCTTCAGTTCCTCGGCGGCACCGTCCCAGGCGAGCACCCCGGCCGTATCGGTGATTGCCAGCGCATCGCAGCCCAGCAGGTTCCTTAGCTGCCGGCTCGCCTTGGCGGCGCCCGCAGGATTGAGGCCCGTACGCAGGTGCTGGCCGGCACTCGATGCAGCGTGGAGCGTGTTGTACGTGGCGCGCTCGGCGTCGGTGCCCAGCTCACGGAAGGACCGGAGCAGCTTGATGCCAACGCCGCCGACGACGGCGATCGCCAAGGTGATCACCGCAACGGCGGCGGCAGTCAGGAGCGGGGAGTCCGGCATGGTGCCCAGCGTAGCGCCGGGTGCCGTTAGTCGCAGCATCGTAGCCGTTGAGCGACCGTTTCGGCCATGGCTCTGGAATTGACACCTGCCGCACCGCAGAGTGATTGCAGTCACATTGTCCGCATCCTGCCTGCAGGCTGGCCCGTGTGAACCAAGCAAGTCTCAATGAGGAGGAACGATGGGTAACGATGCCCACACTCCGGACGCAGCGGCGTCCGTGGACTTCGAACAGGTCCAGTCGACAGAGCGGTTCCAGGAACTGCGCAAACGTCACCGCAGCTTTGTGTTCCCCATGGCCGTGGCATTCCTGCTGTGGTACTTCGCGTATGTCCTGCTGGCTGACTACGCCGTCGAGTTTATGTCCACCAAACTGTGGGGCAACATCAACGTCGGCCTGATCCTGGGCTTGCTGCAGTTCGTCTCCACGTTCGCCATCACCGGCTGGTACGTCAGCTACTCCAACCGGAAGCTGGACCCCATCGCGGCCGAGATCCGCAACGAAATCGAAGGCCATGAGTTTGATAAGGACGGCAACATCGTGAGCGGAGTGACCAAATGATCGGAATTGCCACGGCCGTTGACGTTGCCGACCTGAAAGAGACCACGCTGCTCAACATGGGCATCTTCGGCCTGTTTGTCGCCGTCACCATGGTGATTGTGCTGCGGGCCAGCCGGAACAACAAAACCGCGGCGGACTACTACGCCGCCGGCCGGTCCTTCACCGGATCCCAGAACGGAACCGCCATTGCCGGCGACTACCTGTCCGCTGCCTCGTTCCTGGGCATCACCGGCGCCATCGCCATCAACGGCTATGACGGCTTTATGTACTCCATCGGGTTCCTGGTGGCCTGGCTCGTGGCGCTCCTGCTCGTGGCCGAACTGCTCCGGAACACCGGAAAGTTCACCATGGCCGATGTCCTCTCCTTCCGCCTCAAGCAGCGCCCGGTCCGCATCGCGGCCGCCATCTCCACGTTGGTCGTCTGCTTCTTCTACCTGCTCGCCCAGATGGCCGGAGCAGGCAGCCTGGTTTCCCTGCTGCTGGGCATCAGCGACTGGGGCGGACAGGCCTTGGTAATCATCGTCGTCGGCGCCCTGATGATCATGTACGTCCTGATCGGCGGGATGAAGGGCACCACCTGGGTCCAGATCATCAAGGCGGTCCTGCTGATCGCCGGCGCTGCCGTGATGACACTCTGGGTCCTCGCCATCTACGGCTTCAACCTCTCCAGCCTCCTCGGTGCGGCTGTTGAAACCGCCGGCAACCCGGCTGTCCTGAACCCGGGCCTGCAGTACGGCAAGTCTGACACCTCCAAGATCGACTTCATGTCCCTCGGACTCGCCCTGGTACTGGGCACCGCTGCCCTTCCCCACGTGCTGATGCGGTTCTACACCGTGCCCACGGCCAAGGAAGCCCGGAAGTCCGTAGTCTGGTCGATCTGGCTGATCGGGCTCTTCTACCTGTTCACCCTGGTGCTGGGCTACGGCGCCGCCGCACTGGTGGGTGCCGACACCATCAAGTCCGCACCGGGCGGGGTCAACTCGGCCGCACCGCTGCTGGCCTTCTTCCTGGGCGGGCCGTTGCTGCTGGGCTTCATCTCCGCGGTCGCCTTCGCCACCATTCTCGCTGTGGTGGCCGGGCTGACAATCACCGCAGCAGCGTCCTTCGCCCACGACATCTACGCCAGTGTCATCGCCAAGGGCAAGGCCGACGCCGACACCGAGGTCAAGGTGGCCCGGCGCACCGTAATCGTTATCGGCGTGCTGGCAATCCTGGGCGGCATCTTCGCCAACGGCCAGAACGTGGCCTTCCTCGTGGCGCTCGCCTTCGCCGTCGCTGCATCCGCTAACCTGCCCACCATTGTCTACTCCCTGTTCTGGCGTAGGTTCACCACGCAGGGTGCGGTTTGGAGCATGTACGGCGGACTGGGCTCGGCCATCCTTCTGATCATCTTCTCGCCGGTCGTATCCGGCGGGGCGACCTCCATGATCAAGGACGCCAACTTCGCCTTCTTCCCCTTGAGCAACCCTGGCATTGTGTCCATCCCGCTGGCATTCCTGCTCGGCTGGCTCGGCACGGTGCTGGACAAGAAGCGCGAGGACCCTGCCAAGCAAGCCGAAATGGAAGTCCGCTCCCTGACCGGTGTGGGCGCGGAGAAAGCCGTGGACCACTGATCGATGACTGAGTACGGAACAAGCCGACAGTCCGGAGCAACCTGGGACTCCGGAACAGGCTGATAGTCAGAGAGCCCCTGTGCCGCAAGGCATAGGGGCTCTCTGACGTTCCAGCTCCAGCTGGGGGCGACGTTCAAAAGGCGGCGACGCTCAGCTTGCGGTTGCGTCAGCGCTGATGGTGGCCCGTCGGCACGGCCGGACCGCCGTGCTGACCATGCGGCACCGCAAACTGGCCCGCTGTGGAGGCGGCGAGTCCCGGCGTCGCGATTCCGGCCACCAGCACGGCACCGGCGAAAGCGGTGAGCAGCAGGATGCCCGGGCGGGCAGCGGCGGGCGCCATGCCGTCGTCGTCCTTTCCCCGGAGCCGGCGCCTCTTCAGCCAGGCGCCCGACGCGACAATCATGAGCGTCAGCAGGAGCGCCACGAGGTGGCTGAGGTGAAGGCTGGACGTGTCGCTGCTGAAGGCAAGGGCCGCCACGTGCGCCCCGGATGCCATCAGCAGGAACGCCACGGTCCGCCCGGACCCGACAATCCGTCCGCGGTGCAAAGCCAGGACCGTCCAGAGGATCAGGGCCACTCCCCAGCCGCCGGAGACGACCGCGAGGGCTGGCTGCCAGACGGAGCCGGACACTCCCGGCTCCGCGAGGAGGCTTGAGGAAACGGCGAGGTTCACTGAACCGGCCCCGAATCCTGCGAAGCCGCCGAAGAGCCGGACGGCCGGGACAGCCCATCCCTCTCCTGGCTCGGCAGCCATGGCCGGCTACGCCCGGACGGCTGTTGCGGACTTGTCCATGGACAGACCCACGCCCAGCAGCAGGACTGCGCTGGCCAAGTGGAGTACGTTGTCGGCACCGTTGAGCGCGATGATGTTCAGTGGCGAGGTCAGCAGGAACAGCCCAAGCACACCGACCAGGAGATAGACGGCACCCACGCCGGTGTTGACCGTACGGGCCATGGCCGTGCTTTTCAGGCCCGCGTACAGAAGCGCGCCGCCGATCGCGAGGTGGATGACGTTGTGCAGCGGATTCACTTCAAAAATGATGAGGTTGGCGCCCTCCGTGGCGAAGAAGCCGATGCCGGAGGTCACCACGAAACCCAGGAGGCCGACAAGAAGATAAACGGCACCGAAGACGGTGGCGACAAGGCGGTTCGGAGAAGTGCGCATGGCCCGAATCCTTCCGGTAAGGCGGGGGGCGTTATGTCCCGGCCAGACTGCGGGATCCCGGATGGGATCCTCGTAGAAGCAATTCGGACCATGTCCCCGGGCGGATGGGGTGCGGGCTTGGGTTGTGTGGCGCTACGCCTGGGGCTTGAGCTTGATGTTGATCATTTTCAGCTCGTCGGTGCCTTCGAAGCGGTAGACGAGGTCGATTTTCTTGTCGCCGTCGCAGGTGATGAGGCCGGCTACGTCGGCCGCCTTGGTGCCGTTCTCGGTGCTGGCCTTCACCTCGTTGTAGGCAGTCTTGCAGGTGCTATCCATCTCCAGGGTCTTGATACCGGCGATGAAGTCCTCCTTGGTCAGCTGCTCATGGAGGGCGGGGTCAAGATAGTCGTCGTAGGCCTTGGAACTGTCGCCGGCAATCACCAGCTTGGTGAAGCTGTCAGCCAGGCCCCGGGCATGGTTCGTGGCTCCGTTGACAATGTTGACCAGGATGAGGACGCCGACGACCGCCAGCAGCAGGACACCGCCCACAACGCCGAGGATGGTCCACAGCTTCCGGCGGCTTTGCGCCGGGGGCTCTTGTCCGGGCAGGCCGAATGGCCCCTCTGACGAGTATTGCCCGGGTGCACCGTACTGCGCGGGCGGGCCGAACTGCGACGGTGCACCGTATTGCCCCGGTGCACCGTGCTGTGGCGGGTTGCCGGGCAGCGGTGGCGCACCATGCTCGCCGGGCTGCCCCGTTGGTTGCGCGGGCCAGGCCGCCGGCTGGACCGGCTGGTACGGTCCCTGAGGATTGCTCACGATGGAGCCTTTCCGGCAACGCACTGGCACTGCCTTATTGTTGGGACCCGCTGAACGGCACCCATGGATTCACCTTGGAACAGCCTATAACCCAGCCCGCCGGGGCTGGGTATCGGGGCGGTAATAAGGGCTGCTGGCCCTAAGCGTCTCCGGATCCCCGCTCGAGCAGCGGCTGGATGCGGAACGGGATGAGTTCGCCCATGGCCAGTGCGGTGTCCGTCCTGTCCACTCCATCGCACGCCAGGATTTTCCCGTTGATCCGGAAGAGGTCCTCGGCGTCCAGGGCCACTACCCGGAGCAGGAGGTCAGCGGAGCCGGTGAGGCCGTAGCCTTCCAGGATTTCCGGAATGCCGGCGAGGTCATGGGCCAGCTGTCCCAGTTTCTGCTGCTGGACATGGACGGAAATGAACGCCATGAGCGGATAGCCCAGGGATGCCGGGTTGATCCGCCGTTCGAAGGACAGGAAGACGTGCTTCTTCTCCAGCTGGGCCATGCGCGCCTGAACGGTGTTCCGGGACAGCCCCAGCTTCTGGGCCAACGCCACCACGGTCCGCCGGGGGTCGCGGGCCAGGGCCGAGAGCAGCCGCGTGTCTGTGCCATCCAAAGCTTGCATACTGCGCAACGTTAGCACGGTGAGGGCAGTGCAAACAGGGCATTATGCGCAATATCCGCCGCGGTGGTTGTACCCATTGAGCATTGTGAGTAGGGTCACAAATATCCGGGGCAACGGCGCCCGGGCGGCCGGCGGCGGGCGGGACCACAAGTCCCCAGGCTCCGGTCAAACGACGTGAGAAGGTTGCGTGCCATCGTGTCTACAGACAGGAACCTGATCCAGTTGGTTACCCCGGCAGGGGAGCGGATCAGCCACCCGGAGTTCGATCCCTGGGTGAAGGACATCGGGGATGAGCAGTTGTGTTCCCTTTACGAGGACCTGACGGTCATCCGGCGGATCGATGTTGAGGCCACCGCCCTCCAGCGTCAGGGCGAGCTCGGTCTTTGGCCCCCGTTGCTGGGGCAGGAGGCGGCGCAAGTCGGTTCCGGCAGGGCCCTGCGCGAGGACGATTTTGTCTTCTCCAGCTACCGGGAAAACGGTGTGGCGTACTGCCGCGGCGTGGACCTGACGGACATTACGCGGGTGTGGCGTGGCACGGCCTCCTCCGGGTGGGATCCGTACTCCGTGAATATGGCCACCCCGCAGATCATCATTGGCGCGCAGACCCTGCATGCCACCGGTTACGCCATGGGCATCCAGAACGACGGCGCGGACTCGGTGGCGGTGACATACTTCGGCGACGGTGCCACCAGCGAAGGCGACGTCAACGAGGCCATGGTCTTTGCCGCCAGCTTCCAGGCACCCGTGGTCTTCTTCTGCTCGAACAACCACTGGGCAATTTCGGAGCCCGTGCGGTTGCAGTCCCATATTCAGATCGCGGACCGGGCCACCGGATTCGGCATTCCGAGCCTCCGGGTGGACGGCAATGATGTGCTGGCCGTTATGGCAGCCACGCGCGTGGCATTGGACCGTGCCCGGCACGGTGGCGGACCCACCTTTATCGAAGCGGTCACATACCGCATGGGACCGCACACCACCGCTGACGATCCCACCCGCTACCGTGACGCCAACGAACTGGAGGACTGGGCTGCGAAGGACCCCATCCTGCGGGTCAAGGCCCTGCTGGAACGCAAAGGACTCCTCACCGATCAGGTCCAACAGCACGTTCACGACAAGGCAGAGGCGGTCGCCCGCGAAATCCGTTCGGGCTGCATCAGCATGCCGGATCCGGAGCCGATGGATATCTTCAAGCACGTGTACAGCGAGCCCAACTCGTGGCTGGACCGGCAGCAGGACCACTACGCCCGTTACCTGGCTTCCTTCGGCGATCCCGCGGGAGCCACCTCAGAAGAAGGTGCACGCTGATGACCCAGATGACCTTTGCCCGCGCCATCAATTCCGGCCTGCGCAAATCCCTCGAAAACGATCCAAAAGTCATCCTCATGGGCGAGGACATCGGTACCCTCGGCGGTGTTTTCCGGGTAACCGACGGCCTCCAGAAGGATTTCGGCACCCACCGTGTGGTGGACACCCCGCTGGCCGAGTCGGCCATCATGGGCACCGCCGTCGGCCTCGCCTACCGCGGTTACCGCCCGGTGGTGGAGATCCAGTTCGACGGCTTTATCTACCCTGCCTTCGACCAGATCGTGAGCCAGGTGGCAAAGCTGCACTACCGCACCCAGGGGGCCGTGAGGATGCCCATCACCATCCGCGTCCCGTTCGGAGGCGGCATCGGCTCACCTGAGCACCACTCCGAGTCGCCCGAGGCGTACTTCACGCATACCTCGGGGCTTCGCGTGGTCAGCGTCTCCAACCCGCAGGATGCCCACACCGTGATCCAGCAGGCCATCCTGTCCGATGACCCGGTACTGTACTTCGAACCCAAGCGCCGCTACCACGACAAGGGTGAAGTGGATGAGGGCATCGATCCGCGCACCGCGCTGCCCATGGACTCCGCCCGCGTTGTCACCGAGGGCGCGGACGTGACGCTCGTGGCCTACGGACCGTTGGTGAAGACGGCCAAGGACGCAGCAACCGCGGCCGCCGACGAAGGCATCTCCATCGAGGTCATCGACCTGCGCTCGCTGGCACCCGTGGACTACGCCACCGTTGAAGCATCCGTCCGGAAAACAGGCAGGCTGGTGGTCACCCATGAAGCCGGCCAATCCGGTGGCCTGGGCGCCGAAGTTGCGGCCAGCATTACCGAGCGGTGCTTCTACCACCTCGAAACGGCCCCCGTCCGTATCACCGGGTTCGATATTCCCTACCCGTACTCCAAGCTCGAAATGCACCATCTGCCCGGCCTGGACCGGATCCTCGACGGCGTGGACCGCGCACTCGGACGCCCGAACTCCCTCAGCGGGTTGGAAGGATGAGCGCCACCATGATCAAGGAATTCAGGCTCCCGGACCTCGGCGAAGGCCTCACGGAATCAGAAATCCTCAGTTGGAAGGTGGCAGTGGGGGACACGGTGACGCTGAACCAGGTCATCGCCGAGGTGGAAACTGCAAAGGCCGTAGTGGAGCTGCCGTCACCTTTCGCGGGCGTGATCACTGCGCTCCATGAAGAGCCGGGAACAATCGTGGAGGTGGGCAAGCCGATCGTCTCCTTCGAAGTAGCGGACGACGGCGGCGCCTCACCTTCAGGGGCTGCGCCCGCCGGGGCGGCCACTGCTGCGGCGGGGACCGCGAAACGCGAGCCGAACCTGGTTGGGTACGGCGCCGTCGTCGAAAGCTCAGGCCGTCCCGCCCGCCGGGCCCGCACCTTCACAACCCCGGCGGTTGAGCCTGATAAGACGGAAACCCCGGTGGTTGAGCCTGTCGAAACCGAGCCAGTCAGACTCGAAAACCCTGTGGTTGAGCCTGTCGAAACCGACACCGCGGAGCGCCCACGCTCCACCCCGCCGGTCCGGAAACTGGCCAAGGACCTCGGCGTCGAGTTGGCCGCGGTCGCGGGCACCGGAGCCGGCGGCCTGATCACGCGGGAGGATGTCCAGAATTTTGTTGGCGGCGGCGAATTGTCGGCACCGGTACGCCATCTTTCCGCCGTATCCGATTCGGTTTCCCCCGCGGGACTGGCGCCACAGGGTGGGCGGGAAGTCAGGACTCCCATCAAGGGTGTCCGCAAGTTTACGGCCGCCGCGATGGTGGCAAGTGCGTTCACGGCTCCCCACGCGACGGAATTCCTCACGGTGGATGTCACGCCCACCATGGACCTGCTGGCCAAGCTGAAGACGAGCCGGGCCTTTTCCGGCTACAAGCTCACGCCGCTGACGTTGGTGGCGAAGGCTGTGCTTATTGCGCTGCGGCGGAACCCGTCGCTGAACTCGCGATGGGAGGAAGCCAGCCAGGAGATCGTGCAGTTCAACTACGTGAACCTGGGCATCGCCGCCGCAACTCCGCGCGGGCTCACCGTGCCGAATATCAAGGACGCGGATACCCTGTCGCTGCTGGAACTCTCCGAAGCCCTGACCGGGCTGACCGAGACGGCACGGGCCGGCAAGACCGCGCCGGCAGACCTGTCGGGCGGCACTATCTCCATCACGAATATCGGGGTCTTCGGCATCGACGCGGGCACTCCCATCCTGAACCCCGGCGAGGCTGCCATCCTGGCCATGGGGGCCGTGCGGAAAATGCCGTGGGAATTCCAGGATGAGGTGGCCCTGCGCCAGGTCATGACGCTGAGCCTGTCCTTTGACCATCGCCTGGTGGACGGGGAGCAGGGCTCGCGGTTCCTCGCCGATATTGGCGCCATCCTGGCCGAACCCGGCATGGTGCTCACGATGGTCTAACCCACGAGTTTTTGTCCAGATAATCCGGGTTTTGGGCGGTCTAACTCGGTTTATCTGGACAAAAACTCGTGGGTCTGGGCCTGCGCAACGTCCTGCGTCATGTCGTGACCGGTAGGAGCGGCCTTGGCCCGCATAACCGGTGCTGCCCAGCACCGCTTATGCGGGCCAGGGCCGCTCCTGTGACCAGAAACCTGCAGGGCCCGCTCTTGAAATCGTGTCCTGGTCAGGAGGCTTGGGGAACGTTCACCGTGAGCGCCGCAAGCGCCATGCTCTCGAGAAGTGGCCGGGCCGTTTTGGGAGCGATTTTCCGTCCGTGGTTTCGCACCGAGTGTGGCGTGGAGTTGATCAGGCCGAACGTGGCGTGGGCCCGCATTCGCAGTTCGACGGCGTCTGTGCCCGGATGCAGCAGCGCCAGGACCTCCACCCAAATCTCCACGTAGTTCCGCTGGAGTGCCCGTACCTCGGACTGGTCCTTCTGGGAGAGATTGCTGAAATCCCGGTCCTGCACCCGGATCACGTCGGGCTTGCCAAGGGCAAACTCCACTTGGAACCCCACCAGCCTACGGAGCGCTGCGAGGGGGTCTGTAGTCTCGGCAATGACGCGCCGGCCGCCGTCGAGCAGCTCGCGGCTGACGGTAAGCAGCAGGTCTCCCAACACCGCCTGCTTGCCCTGGAAGTGGCGATAGACGGCCGGGCCGCTGACACCGGCTGCCGCGCCCAGGTCTTCCAGCGATACCCGGTTGAATCCGTGCAGGGCGAAGAGCCCCGCGGCGGCGGCAAGCAGCGCCTGGCGGCGGTTCTCCTTCGCCTGGCTGCGGGGCGTTCCGGGAGCTGCGTGGGCTGCCGCGGCCGCGGGTGTTCCTGGAGCTGCCGGCGTCGCCGAAGCGGCCTGCGCTGCCGAAACGGATCGTGTTGCCGAGTTCGGTTGCTCAGACTGGGCCGGTGCGGACGGCTTGACCGGTCGGGTGGTGGGCACGCTTTTCCTCCTAGGAACAGCAGATTCTAGCAATGTCCTGTTGTGTTGGACATCACAGTTAATAAAGACTAACCTGAATTCCAGTTATAAAGCATTAACCGAGCTGGCTTCTAAGGCTCTCGCCGGAGCCTTGGTGGCTTTCAATAGATGACGAACGGATGCAGTCGATGGAGACTCTCGCCAGCCGGCTTGATGCCGCAAGTGAAGCGTTTGCTGCAAACAACGCTGCCCAGCTCGCGCTGGCCGCCGAGCTCCGGACCAAGCTGGCTGAGGCCGCGTCGGGCGGGCCGGAGAGGTCGCGGGAGCGCCATGTGGCGCGCGGGAAGCTGCTGCCCCGGGAGCGCATTGACCGGCTGCTGGATGATGGCAGCCCGTTCCTGGAGATCGCGCCGCTGGCAGCCAACGGCATGTACAACAACGAGTCGCCGGGAGCCGGGGTTATTGCCGGCATCGGCCTGGTCTACGGCCGCCAGGTGCTCGTGATCTCCAACGACGCCACCGTCAAGGGCGGCACCTACTACCCGATGACGGTGAAGAAGCACCTCCGCGCCCAGGATATAGCGCTGGAGAACCGGCTACCGTGCATCTATCTGGTGGATTCGGGCGGGGCGTTCCTCCCGAAGCAGGACGAAGTCTTCCCGGACAAGGAGCACTTCGGCCGAATCTTCTTCAACCAGGCGAAGATGTCTGCCGCGAAGATCCCGCAGATCGCCTCGGTGATGGGCTCCTGCACGGCAGGCGGCGCTTACGTTCCGGCGATGAGCGATGAGACGGTGATCGTGCGGAACCAGGGCACTATCTTCCTGGGCGGTCCGCCGCTGGTGAAGGCTGCCATCGGGGAGATCGTCACGGCGGAGGAACTGGGCGGCGGTGACGTGCACTCGAAGATCTCCGGCGTCACCGACCACCTGGCGGAGAACGATGAGCATGCCCTGCAGATCGTCCGGGACATCGTCTCCACCCTGCCGAGGCCGTCTGCCCCTGCCTGGGATGTGGCCACCGTCGTCGAGCCCCTCGCGGATCCGGCGGAGTTGTACGGCGCCGTCCCCACGGACGTCAACGCGCAGTACGACGTCCACGAGGTCATTGCCCGGCTGGTGGACGGCAGCAGGTTCCACGAGTTCAAGAAGGAGTACGGCACCACCCTGGTCACAGGTTTTGCCAGACTGCACGGGCACCCGGTGGGGATCGTGGCCAACAACGGTGTGCTCTTCAGCGAGTCCTCGCTCAAGGGCGCGCACTTCATCGAACTCTGCGACCAGCGCGGCATTCCGCTTATTTTCCTGCAGAACATCTCCGGGTTCATGGTGGGCAGGGATTCCGAGCAGGGTGGCATTGCCAAAAACGGCGCCAAGATGGTCACCGCCGTCGCCACCGCCCGGGTGCCCAAGCTGACCGTCGTCATCGGCGGGTCCTTCGGCGCCGGCAACTACTCCATGTGCGGGCGGGCGTACTCGCCGCGCTTCCTGTGGATGTGGCCGGCAAGCCGCATCTCGGTGATGGGAGGGAACCAAGCCTCCGGCGTTCTCGCAACCGTCAAGCGTGACCAGTACGAGGCCCGTGGCGAAGAATGGTCCGCCGAGGACGAGGAAGCCTTCAAGGCCCCGATCAAACAGCAATACGAGGACCAGGGCAGCCCGTACTATTCCACCGCCCGCCTCTGGGACGACGGCGTGATCGACCCCGCGGATACCCGCACCGTCCTGGGACTGGCGCTCGACGTCGTCTCCCGCACCCCCCTGCCGGAGACCTCCTTCGGCCTTTTCCGGATGTGAGCCAGCCATGACCGTTTCCATGCCCGCCGTTCCTTCCGCAATCCGGCAGAAGCCGCTGTTCAGCACCGTACTCGTCGCCAACCGCGGGGAGATCGCCTGCCGCGTCATCCGCACACTGCGTGCCCTGGGCATCCGATCCGTAGCCGTCTACAGCGACGCCGACGCCGGGGCCCGCCACGTTCGCGAGGCTGACACCGCCGTGCGGATCGGCCCTGCCGCCGCAGGAGAAAGCTACCTGAAGATCGAGGCGATCCTCCAGGCCTGCCGTGATACCGGCGCCGAGGCAGTCCACCCCGGCTACGGCTTCCTCAGCGAGAACGTCGATTTTGCCCGCGCCCTCGAAGCCGCCGGCATCACCTTCATCGGCCCCGGCGTTGAGTCCCTGAACGTCATGGGAGACAAGATCCGGTCCAAGAACCACGTGGCCGGCTACGGAGTCCCCGTAGTGCCGGGCATCGCCGAACCGGGCATGACTGACGCGCAACTCATGGAGGCCGCGCCCGCCGTCGGGTTCCCGCTGCTCATCAAACCGTCAGCGGGCGGCGGCGGCAAGGGCATGCACATCGTGGAGCGCCACGAGGACCTCGAAGCCACGCTGGCCGCCGCCCGCCGCGTCGCCGCGAGCGCCTTCGGCGATGACACCCTTTTCCTTGAACGGCTGGTCCGCACGCCGCGGCACATCGAGGTCCAGGTCCTGGCGGACAACCACGGCAACGTGATCCATCTGGGGGAGCGGGAGTGCTCGCTGCAGCGCCGCCACCAGAAGGTGATTGAGGAAGCGCCGTCGCCGCTGCTGGAGTCATTGCACGACGACGGGGCCACCCGGGCTCGGATCGGCGAGGCCGCCTGCCAGGCGGCCCGCAGCGTCCACTACAGCGGCGCGGGAACTGTGGAGTTCTTGGTCTCCGACGAGGCCCCTGACGAGTTCTTCTTTATGGAGATGAATACCCGTCTCCAGGTGGAGCACCCGGTGACCGAAATGGTCACCGGCGTGGACCTGGTCGAATGGCAGGTTCGCATCGCCTCCGGTGAGGAACTGACCGTCCGCCAGGCCGACGTCGAACTTAACGGGCACGCCGTCGAAGCCCGCGTCTACGCGGAAATCCCGGAGCGGAACTTCATGCCGTCCACAGGGACCGTGCTCCTGCTGGACGAAATGCCCGATCACGGAGCCGGCATGATCCGGGTGGATTCGGCCCTGCTTGAGGGCCTGGAGATCTCCTCCAGCTACGATCCGATGATCTCCAAAGTCATCGCGTGGGGCCCGGACCGCTCCGTTGCCCTGGATACCCTGGACGCGGCACTCGCCGGCTACACAGCCCTTGGCATCGACACGAATGTTGAGTACCTGAGGCTGCTGATCAACGACGACGACGTCCGCGCCGGGCATCTCGACACCGGCCTGATCGAGCGCAAGATGCCGGACTTCGCCTTCCGGCGGATTGACGACGCCGAAGTGGTCGCGGCCGCCTTGTACGCCGTTGTGAGCGGGGAACAGGACAGCACGGTGACGCCCTCCGGTCCCTGGCAGGCCAGCGACGGCTGGCGGATCGGCGCGCCGGCGCCCCGGCGGATCAGCCTGGGAACGCCCGACGGCGGCATCGCAACAGTGAGTGTCACAGGCGGTGTGGCCGCCGGCCCGGTCCAGGTCTGTGTCGGTGACGGGCCATGGCGGACGGCCTCGCTGCGACTGCCGGGCCGCGGGAGCCTGGTCCTTACCCTGGACGGCGAAACCACGGACTACTCGCTGGCGCCGGCGGACGCGGGCCCGGTCAACTTCACCCCGGACAACCTGCCCTCAGGAGTTCCCGCGGAACTGTTCCTCGGCAACGGAGGCTGGTCCTGCCGGCTGGAGGTGCTGACGAGGGAGTCACGGCTTGTCCGGGTTCTTGCCGCCGTCGAGCGCGAGGCAGGTACCGCGGACCCGGAGGTGCGCTCGCCTATGCCCGGAACGGTGGTGTCCGTTGCCGTCAGCAACGGCGACACCGTGGAAGCCGGCCAGGTTCTCCTCTCCGTGGAAGCCATGAAGATGGAACACCAGCTGGTGGCAGAGGTGGCCGGCACGGTCCACATCAGCGTCAAGGCCGGTCAGCCGGTCAAAGCGGACCAGGTGCTGGCCACCATCCACCCTTCAACCACCGATTCAGATGCAGATTCACTTCAGGATTCCAACACGGAGTCGAACAAGGATTCCAACAAGGACTCCAACAACACAGGCAAGGGAGCCTAGCCATGGCAGATTTTGAGCTCAGCGAGGAATACCAGGACCTCAGCGACACCGTCCGGGATTTCGCGGACAACGTGGTGGCGCCGGTCTCGGCCAAGCATGATGAGGAGCACAGCTTCCCGTACGAGGTGGTGTCCCAGATGGCGGACATGGGCCTGTTCGGGCTGCCGTTCCCGGAAGAGCACGGTGGGATGGGCGGGGACTACTTCGCTTTGGCGCTCGCCCTCGAACAGCTGGGCCGGGTGGACCAGTCCGTGGCCATCACGCTGGAAGCAGGCGTCTCCCTCGGCGCAATGCCGGTGTACCGGTTCGGCACCGAGGCTCAGAAGGAGGAGTGGCTCCCGCTGCTGGCATCGGGCAAGGCGCTCGCCGGGTTCGGACTCACGGAGCCGGAAGCAGGCTCTGACGCCGGCGGGACCAAAACCCACGCCCATCGTGAGAACGGTGACTGGGTGATCAACGGCAACAAGGAATTCATCACCAACTCCGGGACCGACATCACGCGTCTGGTCACGGTCACCGCGGTGACGGGTCAGAAGGAACGCAAGGATGGCAGCCTCAAGAAGGAGATTTCCACCATCCTGGTGCCCACCACCACGCCGGGTTTCAGGGCGGAGAAGGCCTACAACAAAGTGGGCTGGAACGCCTCGGACACGCACCCGCTGACGCTCAAGGACGTCCGGGTGCCGGAGGCGAACCTGCTCGGTGAGGAGGGGCGGGGTTACGCGAATTTCCTTTCCATCCTGGACGAGGGCCGGATTGCCATCGCGGCTTTGGCGACGGGGGCGGCCCAGGGCTGTGTTGATTTGTCGGTGAAGTACGCCAAGGAACGCAGCGCGTTTGGCCATCACATCGGCAAGTATCAGGCCATCTCCTTCAAGATCGCCCGCATGCAGGCACGGGCTCATACGGCCCGCCTGGCGTACTACGACGCCGCGTCGAGGATGCTGGCGGGGAAGCCGTTCAAGACGCAGGCGGCCATCGCTAAGATGGTCGCAGGCGAGGCGGCCATGGACAACGCGCGGGATGCCACCCAGGTATTCGGCGGCTATGGCTTCATCAACGAATTCACCGTGGCACGCCACTACCGCGACTCCAAGATCCTTGAAGTCGGTGAGGGCACCACGGAAGTCCAGCTGATGCTGATCGCCCGCGAACTCGGACTGTAACCAGCCCGCTGGTCGGGAATGCCACGCAGTGGTCGAGCCTGCTACGCGGTGGCCGAGCCTGTCGAGACCCTTGAAAGGACCAACGATGATCAACAAGGTTGTTGCCAGCGCCGAGGAAGCCATTGCGGACATTCCCGACGGCGCGTCGCTCGCGGTGGGAGGGTTCGGCCTCTGCGGAATCCCGGTAGCACTGATCGATGCCCTGCACCGGCACGGCACCAAGGACCTCGAAACTGTCAGCAACAACTGCGGCGTGGACGACTGGGGGCTGGGCGTCCTGCTCCGTGACGGCAGGATCCGGCGGACCGTCAGTTCCTACGTCGGCGAGAACAAGGAGTTCGCGCGCCAGTACCTGTCCGGTGAGCTTGAGGTGGTCCTCACCCCGCAGGGAACGCTCGCGGAAAAGCTCCGGGCCGGCGGCGCCGGGATCCCCGCTTTCTACACCAAGGCGGGGGTCGGCACGCAGGTGTCCGACGGCGGCCTGCCGCAGAAGTACGACGCCGACGGCGGCATCGCGATTGCCTCCGCCGCCAAGGAAGTCCGGACTTTCAACGATGTGGACTACGTCCTGGAGGAATCCCTGACACCCGATTTCGGCTTGGTCCACGCCTGGAAGGGTGACCGCCACGGCAACCTGGTTTTCCACGCCACCGCCATGAACTTCAACCCGCTCTGCGCCATGGCAGGAAAAATCACCATCGCCGAGGTGGAGGAGCTGGTGGAACCGGGCGATCTGGACCCCGAACACGTCCACACGCCCGGCATCTTTGTCCAGCGGGTGGTGGTTGTGCCCTCCGGTGAGAAGAGGATCGAAAAGCGGACCGTCGCCCTTGCCCAGGCCACTGGAACCGAAAGCGCCACCGAACAGGCAGGAGCGTAGCCATGGAGTCCAACAGCACGCAGGGAGCGCCTCCCCGCCCCGAAGCCGTCCGGCCCGAATACCGGCGTGCCGCCGTCGGCCATCCGGAAGGCACCAATCCGGACGCCAAAGGGTGGACGCGCAACGAACTGGCCGCCCGGGTGGCCCGGGAACTCAGCAACGGGCAGTACGTCAACCTCGGCATCGGCATGCCCACCCTCATTCCCAACTACATCCCGGCAGGCGTCGAGGTGGTGCTCCACTCGGAGAACGGGATCCTGGGCGTGGGACCGTACCCCACCGAGGACGCAGTGGATCCGGACCTCATCAACGCCGGCAAGGAAACCGTCACGGTTAACAAGGGGGCCGCATTCTTCGATTCCGCTTCGTCGTTCGGCATGATCCGCGGCGGGCATGTGGATGTGGCCGTGCTCGGCGCCATGGAGGTGGCGCAGAACGGCGACCTGGCCAACTGGATGATTCCGGGCAAGATGGTCAAAGGCATGGGCGGGGCCATGGACCTGGTCTTCGGCGCCAAGAAGGTGATCGTGATGATGGAGCACATGGACCGCAACGGCAAGCCCAAGATCGTGGAGCACTGCTCGCTGCCGCTGACCGGCAAGGCCTGCGTGGACCGGATCATCACCGACCTCGCCGTGATCGACGTCGTCACCGAAGTCGGGCGGTCCCGGTTGGTTCTCCGCGAGCTGGCTCCCAACGTCTCCGTGGAGGACGTGGCGGCGGCCACCGGCGCCGAACTGTTCGAAGAGGACCAGGAGCTCACCGTATGAGCGCGGCTTCGGCAGGCTCAACCCCCGACGACCCGGGCGCAACCACCGACGCCCCCCGGATCATCGAACAACGCGGCCTGTACTTTGACGAACTCGAAGAAGGCGTTGTCTACGCGCACCGGCCCGGCCGCACCGTGACCGAGGCGGACAACGTCCTGTTCACCACGCTCACCATGAACACCCAGGCCCTGCACCTGGATGCCGCCTGGAGCGCAGGGCAGCCGTTCGGCCAGCGGCTGGTCAACTCCATGTTCACGCTGTCCACCCTGGTGGGGCAGTCCGTCTCCCAGCTCACCCAGGGCACCATCATCGCCCAGCTGGGCCTGACCGACGTCTCCTTCCCGCACCCGCTGTACCACGGCGACACGCTCTACACCGAGACGGTTATTACGCAGAAACGCCTCTCGGGATCGCGACCCGGCCAGGGGATTGTGACCATGCAGCACACCGGGCGGAACCAGGACGGCACCGTGGTGGCGCTGGCCACTCGGAGCTGCCTGATGTGGACCCGGGACGCCCATGTGGCGCAGTCTTCTGGACAATACGTGCAGCCTGCGGGAGCTGAAAAGGGGAGCGTGCCGGGCCCCAAAAGAGGACAATGACCGTATGACATTTGTGATGGGCCCCGCCCTGCTCTTCTGCCCTGCCGACCGCCCGGAGCGCTTCCCCAAGGCCGCCCAACGCGCCGACGCTGTCATCGTGGACCTCGAGGACGCCGTGGCACCCGCGGACAAACAGCGGGCGCGCGGCGCCATCCTGGCCCAGCTGGGCGCTGCCGGGGAGGGGCCCGAACTTGACCCCAGCCGCACCATCATCAGGATCAACCCGGCGGGCACCGACGAGTTCGAGAAGGACCTGCACTGCCTGGCCCACACGCCGTACCGCACCGTGATGCTGGCCAAGGCCGAGAGCGCGGCCCAACTCGAAGCCCTGGCGGACTACCACGTCATCGCCCTGTGCGAGACCGCCGTCGGAGTCCTCAACGCGCCCGCCATCGCGGCGGCCCCCAACGTGGTGGCACTGATGTGGGGCGCCGAGGACCTGCTGGCTTCCCTTAGCGGTACGTCCAGCAGAACGGACGACGGCGGCTACCGCGCCGTGGCGCTGCATGCCCGGTCCGCGGTGCTGCTCGCCGCCCGGGCTTTCGGGAAAGAAGCCGTGGACGCCGTGTACGTCAACATCCCGGACCTTGACGGGCTGGCTCTGGAGGCCGCTGATGCAGCAGCGTCAGGATTCGGCTCCAAAGCCTGCATCCATCCCACGCAGGCGGCCGTTGTACGGGGCGCCTATGCCCCGTCCGAGGCCGACGTCGCCGCCGCCACAGAACTGCTGCAGGTCGCGGCTGTTGCCGGATCCGGCGTGTTCCAGCACGGCGGCAAAATGATCGATGGCCCCATCCTCAAGCACGCCGAAGCCACCGTCCGCCGGGCAGGCATCCGCTCGTAGGGCCACCAGGGCAGCAATCACAGGAGCGCCGAATCGCCAGGGGCTGGAATCTCCCGGTCCAGAATCACTGCGCCCCGAATCGCCAGGGCGGGAATCACCGCCGCCGCCCGCGGGAACCGCCAAGGGACAGTGGCGGGATGGCCTCATAGAGCGGCATCCGGACCCAGCGCTCGCCCGTCTCCCGGAACTCTGCCCTGGTGGCGAAACGGTACAGGTAGCTGTTGACGCGCACCCAACGCGGCGGATCGCCGTCGAACGGGTCGGCGTGGAGTAGCCGCAGCGTCCGCTGGTCCGCCTCCAGCAGTTTCGTGAGGAACGCGTAAAACCACTCCTCGTGGATGGTGCGCAACGGCAGGAACCACATCAGCCAGTCCAGCCGCAGGTGGTAGGGCGCCCACTGGCGGGGCAGCCGGCGGAGATCTCCGGGTTTGCCCTTAAACCCATATTCGCGCCAGTCTGCTGAGTCCTCAGGTTCTTCGTCCAGGGTGCCCTCCACCAGGATCTCGACGCGGTGCTTGGTCACGGTGCCAAACGCGCCGTACGTGTTGACCAGCTGCCAGCGGTTGAAGCTGGCATTCATCAGCTGCCCTTTGGAAAGCAGGTTGCGCAGCGGCCAGTAGCTGAGGACCACCAGCAACAGCGTGGCCATCAGGGTGATGGCAAGCCAGTACGGGGGATTGCCGCGGCTGTCTTCCGGGGGATTCCAATCCAGCGGCAGGAACGGCAATACGGCGTGGGCCACGGGGTCGCTGACCGCGGCGAAGGCCAGCACAATGGCCATCCAGTTCAGCCATGCGAAGTTGCCGCTGGCCACCAGCCACAGCTGGGTGAAAATGATGATCCCGGCGGCCCCGCTTGCCAGTGGCTGTGGTGCGAAGAGAAAGAACGGCACCACCAGCTGGGCGAAATGGTTCCCCAGGACTTCCAGCCGGTGGAAGGGTTTGGGCAGGAGGTGTGCCTGGCGGCTCAAGGGCCCCGGCATGGGCTGGGTTTCATGGTGGTAGTAGAGGGCCGTCAGGTCACGCCACTCCCGGCCGCCGCGGATCTTGATCATCCCGGCACCGAACTCCAGCCGGAAGACGAGCCAGGCCAGAAGGATCAGGATGATGCGGGGCGGCTCCGTCTGGTCCGAGCCAAGGAACGCCACCGTGAACCCGGCCTCCAGCAGCAGCATTTCCCAGCCGAAGCTATAAAACGTCTGCCCCACGTTGACGATCGACATGTAAAGCAGCCACAGGGCCAGAAATTCGATCAGTGGAACCCACGGCGGCCCGAGCTGGGGGATGCCGGCCACCAGGAGGGCGGAAACTGCCAGCCCGGTGGCGCAGACACCACGCAGCAGCCGGTCCGAATAGCGCCAGCGGAACAGCGTGGGCCGCCGGCGCGCGCTGAACCCATCCAGATAGTCCGGAACCGGCAACAGGCCACGTTCGCCCAGCAGCGCAGGGAACTGGTTCAGGGAGGACAGGAACGCAACAAAGAACAGTGCCGCCACACCTCGCTGCAGCACCTGCCGGGCGAATCCGTACTCCGGCGCATCGAACCAGGAAACCCAGTCCACGCAATCCACGTTACGCCCGGCGTCGCCGTCCGCCCACTAGGATCGGATGGTGTTTGCATTGGTGCTCATTGCCGTTGTTGCAGGGGCACTGGCCCAGCGGCTGGCCGGCCTCGGATTCGGCCTTCTCGTCTCTCCCGTACTGGTGGTGCTGCTCGGACCCTTCGACGGCGTCATGATCATCAACCTGTGCGGCGCAGCGTCATCCCTCCTGATCCTTTCCCGGGTCTGGCGGCATGTGGAGTGGAAGCGCTACTTCGGGCTGGCGCTCGCCGCCCTGGCAGGGGTACTGCCGGGTGCCTGGTTGGCCAGCAACGTGGCCGAGGCGCCGCTGGAGATCTGCATCGGCATCCTCCTCATCATCGCCCTGCTGGCTTCGCAGCGGCTGACCCACAGCTCATGGCGTGCCGGTGGCCCCGTTCCCATGGTCTCCCTCGGCTTCACCAGCGGACTGATGAACGCGGCAGCGGGCGTCGGCGGGCCGGCCATCACCGCGTACGCCATTGCCACCCGGTGGGAGCAGAAGAGTTTCGGCGCCACCCTCCAGCCCTATTTCGTGACCACCGGACTGTCTTCCCTGGTGATCAAGTACGTACTATCCGGTGGACATGTTCCCGGCCTGGACGGCTGGCAATGGTTCAGCATCCTTGCCGCCATGGTGGCGGGAATCATCGCGGGCGATCTGCTGTCCGGCAAGGTCAAACCGGCTGCCGTGCGGCGGATCGTTGTGGCCATCGCCTACATCGGAGCCGTATCCACGCTGGCCAAGGGTTTCATCGAGCTGGCGACGGGCTGACCGGTTGGCGGGCAAGGTGCGGGATACTTAACCAATGCAGCCTCGCAGAATCGTCATCCTCGGATCCACCGGTTCCATCGGCACCCAGGCGATTAACGTCGTCGACGGCGCCCCCCACCTTTTTGAGGTGGTGGCGCTCAGTGCCGGCGGCGGAAACCTCGAGCTGCTGGCCCGCCAGGCCGTCCACACGGGTGCCGCCGTCGTGGGCATCGCCGGGGGGGATCGGCGGCAGCTGCGGGACCTGATCTCCGAGGCTGCCCGCCACGCCGGACGGCAGGACTATCGCCCCGAAATCATCGCCGGCCCCGACGCCTCGGCCCGCATCGCCGCAGTAGAGGCGGACGTGGTTCTCAACGGCATTACCGGGTCCATCGGGCTCGCGCCGACCCTCGCCGCCCTGAAGTCAGGTGCAACGCTGGCGCTGGCCAACAAGGAATCGCTGATCGTGGGCGGAGCGCTCGTCAAGGCCGCCGCCCGTGAGGGGCAGATCGTGCCGGTGGATTCCGAGCACTCAGCGATAGCGCAGTGCCTGCGCTCAGGCTCCGCGGCCGAGGTTGAGAAGCTCATCCTGACGGCGTCCGGAGGTCCGTTCCGCGGCCGGACAAGGGAACAGCTCCACGACGTGACGCCGAAAGAGGCCCTGGCGCACCCCACGTGGGACATGGGGCTGATGGTCACCACCAACTCGGCCACGCTCGTCAACAAGGGCCTTGAGCTCATAGAGGCCCATCTGCTGTTCGACGTGCCGCTGGACCGGATCGACGTTGTGGTCCACCCGCAGTCGGTGGTCCATTCCATGGTCCAGTTCATCGACGGGTCCGTCATCGCCCAGGCGTCCCCACCGGACATGCGGCTCCCCATTGCCTTAGGGCTGGGCTGGCCGGACAGAGTCCCCAAAGCGGCCTCCCCATGTGACTGGACCAAAGCCACCAGCTGGACGTTCGAACCGCTGGACACCGTCGCTTTCCCGGCCGTGGACCTGGCCAACGACGCCGCCGAGCAGGGGAGTACTTTTCCCGCCGTCTTTAACGCGGCAAACGAGGAAGCAGTCATGGCGTTCCACTCGGGACGCATCCGCTTCACCGAAATCGTGGACACCATCGATGCTGTCCTCAGCGAACATTCAGGATCCTCCGGGCTGACGCTGGAGTCGGTACTGGATGCTGAAGACTGGGCACGTACGCGCGCCCACGAACGTTTAGCAGTCAGCAGTCTCTAGGAAGCAGCAGATCCACGCATGAGCCCCGTCCTCCTCTTTATCCTCGGCGTCGTCTTTGTGGCGATCGGCATTGCCGCGTCCATTGCGCTGCACGAAGTGGGGCACCTGGTGCCCGCCAAGCTGTTCAAGGTGCGCGTCACCAAGTACATGATCGGCTTCGGCCCCACCCTGTGGTCCAAGCGGAAGGGCGAAACTGAATACGGGGTGAAAGCGATCCCGCTGGGTGGCTACGTGTCCATGATCGGCATGTATCCGCCCAACAAGGACGACGGAACCGTCCGCCCGTCCAGCACCGGCATGTTCCAGACCCTGGCCACGGAAGCCCGGTCCATGGCACACGAGGAAGTGGGCCCGGAGGACGCCAACCGCGTGTTCTACCGGCTGCCGGTGTGGAAGAAAATCATCGTAATGCTGGGCGGGCCGGCCATGAACCTGCTGATCGGAGTGGTCCTGACCGCCGTTCTGCTGATGGGCTTCGGCATGGCCACGGCCACCACCACCATCGCCGACGTCTCCAAGTGCCAGGTGGCGGCCGGTCAAACGGTGGATCCCGATTCCCCGGACTGCCAGCTGACCCCCGCGGCCGCTGCCGGGCTCCTGCCCAACGACGTGGTCACTTCTTTTGACGGGAAAGCTGTGACTGGCTGGGACGAGCTGACCGAATGGATCCGGGCCTCCGCGGGCAGGGAAGTCAGCATCACAGTGGAGCGCGACGGCGCGCCCGTCACCACCACGGTGACGCCGGTGCTGTCCGCCCGCCCCGTCGTCGGCGTGGACGGACGCCAGGCAAAGGACGACGCAGGCACTCTCCTGTACCAGGACGTCGGCTTCCTGGGCATCGGTGCGCAGACCGAACTGGTTCCCCAGCCGGCGTCGTCCGTCCTGCCCATGGCGGGCGAAAACATCAAGCAAGTGGCCGGCGTCGTCTTCAATCTGCCCGCCCGGGTGGTGGGCGTTGCCAAGGCGGCCTTCAGCGAGGAAGAGCGCGACCCCAACGGCCCCATCAGCGTGGTGGGCGTGGGGCGTGTGGCCGGTGAAGTGGCAGCCATGGAGGAAGTGCCGCTCCAGTCCAGGATTGGCGCCCTGGTAGGGCTGCTCGCCGGCCTGAACTTTGCGCTCGCGGTCTTCAACCTGATCCCGCTGCTTCCGCTCGACGGCGGCCACGTGGCCGGAGCGCTGTACGAGGGGGCGCGCCGACGGGTGGCCAAGCTGTTCGGCAAACCGGATCCCGGCGCCTTCGACATCGCCAAACTGCTTCCCGTGACGTACGTGGTGGCCGCGTTGCTGATGGGCATGAGCGCGCTGCTGATCTACGCCGATATCGTGAAGCCGGTGAACCTGTTCGGCTGACTCCTGCGGACGTCTGCCTGGACGGATGCCCCGGATCTACCATGAAACATGGGCACGTTCGCCGTCCAACCGCAGAACACCAGCCGCTGGATCCGGGCAGGGTTGTGGGCGCTGCCTGTCTCGTGGCTTGTCACCGCCTGGTCCACGCTGGAGCCGCAGCCGGACCATGCGAAGGCCCCGGAGGCCTGGGCTCGTTTCGTCAGCTCCGACTCGTACCAGTTCAGCCATCTTTTCGGCAGTACCGCAGGCACCATCCTGGCCGAGTTCGGTCTCTTTGCTTTGGGCTGTTCCATGGCCAACATCAGGACGGGGCGCCTGGCGCTGGCCTCGATGGTCACAGCTGTTGCCGGCACGGCTTTGCTGCTCGTGCCGGCCGTGATTTCCACGTTTGCCACCCCGCCACCGGAAAGGCATACCTGGGCGGAAACCAGGACGTGATGCAGCTGGAATTCCCGGCGTCCATGACCGGGGCGTTCCTGCTGGGCCTGCTGCTCGCATTCGTTGGCACGGTGCTGCTGGGGATCGCGGTATGGCGTTCCCACGTGCTGCCGCGCTGGGCCGGGGCCCTCTGGGCGGCCGGCGCTGTGGCGTTCTTCGTCCTGGGCGTTGTCCTGGGGCAGGCAACTACGGGAAGCAGCCTGCCGTCCCAGGCCGCCGCGGCCGTACTGATGGCAGGCGCCGGTGGGTGGATCGCCTGGAGCGGAGCCCGGCAGGCAACGGGCACCGCCTGACCGGATCGGGTGATTCTCATAAATCAGTCTTTATTGGCTGATATTCAATAATCAGCTATTTTTGATTGATTATGAGTGATCACCTGCGTACGGTTAAGGCATGTATGTACTGACCATCGACCAGCGAGGCAGCACTGCCGACGTCGACCGTGTTCCCGATCTGATCGCCGCACTGCGCAGCCTCACACCGGCGCCCTTCGAACGGTCCGTGGGTGATGAACTCCAGGGTGTGGTGGAACATGCCGAGGACGTAGTGGAGATCGCCTTGTACGCACTCCGGAGCGGGCACTGGTACGTCGGGATCGGGATCGGGGCCGTACAGCTCACCCCGGGCGGAAGCCCCCGGGAAGGTTCCGGGAGCGGCTTTGTGGCAGCGCGAAAGGCCGTGGAACTCGCCAAGGGCTCGGCTGGTCAGGTGCCATTGTCGGTGGTGTCCGGCAGTATTGGCCGTGGACGGGAGATGCCTCCCCACGCCAAGAAAGGAGCCATGACCAGTGCAAATGCCCAGGCGGTGCTTCGCCTGATCGGACGGGTGGTGCAGCAACGCACACCAGCCCAGTGGCGGGTGGTGGACCGGTTGCGCGCGCTCCAGGGCGGCGATGGAAAGCACGGCAGCCAGAAACACGTGGCCCAGGAATTGGGAATCACGGAGCAGTCGGTGAGCCGTGCGGTGCTCCGATCCGGCTGGCAGGAGGAATGGGCCGCCAGACCTGCCGCGGCCATGCTCCTTGACTACGCCCATTCCCAGATTGAAGGAGACCGGTGAACGCACTCTGGATTACAGTTGCCCTCTTGGTGGCCGGATTCGCAGGGTGGCCTGTGACCGCGCTGGTGTTCCGGCTCGCCCGGACCATTGACGATAAAGCGGACGCGGCCAGTAAATCGGACCAGGACGCAGCGGCCCAGGACCCGTCAGCCGATGTCACGGTAGACACTGTTTCGGGAGCCCCGCGGGCCGGTACGGATCATCACAAGGGCGGGCAAACCGTCGACGGCGAGCTGACCGCGGGTGGCGGCCAGCCGCCGTCGGACGTTCCTCAGGTGGCGCCCGCGCTGCCGGCCCAGCGGATCCTGCGGGGTGGGGCAATCATCGGAGTGCTGGAGCGCCTGGGCGTCTGCGTGGCCATCCTGACCGGACAGCCGGTGGCCATTGCCTACATTGTGGCCATCAAAGGCCTGGGCAGGTTCGCCGAATTGAAGGAGACCCCCGTGGCTGCCGAGCGGTTCATCATCGGAACGCTCACGTCCATGCTGTGGGCTGCTGGAACGGCGGCAGTGATCAAGGTGGTGTTCCTGCAGTGAGTCTTGCTGACTGCCCGGATCGGCGACAGCCCACCCCTGGGGATAGGGTGTCTTTATGACTGTTTTTGCCGTTGAGTATGTGTACGCCGCCGATTCCTCCGCCGTCCGTGATGATCACCGCCCCGCGCACCGCGCCTGGCTGGCGGGTCTGGCGGACGAGCGCCAGCTGCTGACCAGCGGACCCTACGGTGACGGGGCAGGCGCCCTGCTGATCTTCAAGGTCCAGGACGAAACGCAGCTGAACGAACTCCTCAAGCAGGACCCGTTCGCCGTCGCCGGCACCATTGCCGGGATCCGGACAACCGAGTGGACTCCCGTGATCGGCCTCCTGGCCGCGCACGCATCCTGATTCCTGGACCTTTTTCACTACCGAAACACCTACCCAAGGAGTCCACGTGACCTCGGTCAGCCTGGGAATGCCGTCAGCACCGCCGCCCGTTCTCGCCCCCCGCCGCAAGACGCGGCAGATCAAGGTGGGTTCCGTCGGGGTCGGTTCGGACTCGCCCATCAGTGTGCAGTCCATGACCACCACGCCCACCACGGACATCAACGCCACCTTGCAGCAGATCGCGGAACTCACCGCCTCCGGTTGCGACATCGTGCGCGTCGCCTGCCCGTCGGCCGATGATGCAGAGGCCCTGCCAATCATCGCTCGCAAGTCCCAGATCCCTGTCATTGCGGACATCCACTTCCAGCCGAAGTACGTCTTCGCAGCGATTGAGGCCGGCTGCGCGGCAGTGCGGGTAAACCCGGGCAATATCCGCAAGTTCGATGACCAGGTCAAGGAAATCGCCCGCGCGGCGAAGGACCACGGGACCTCCATCCGGATCGGCATCAACGCCGGATCGCTGGAGCCTGGCATCCTGAAGAAGTATGGCAAGGCCACCCCCGAGGCACTTGTGGAATCCGCCGTCTGGGAAGCGTCGCTGTTCGAAGAGCACGGTTTCAACGACTTCAAGATCTCGGTCAAGCACAACGACCCGGTCATTATGGTTGCTGCCTACGAGATGCTGGCCGAGCAGGGCGACTGGCCCCTGCACCTGGGCGTCACCGAAGCTGGGCCCGCCTTCCAGGGCACCATCAAATCCGCCACGGCCTTCGGGGCGCTCCTGGCCAAGGGGATCGGCGACACCATCAGGGTTTCCCTGTCGGCGCCTCCGGTGGAGGAAATCAAAGTGGGCAACCAGATCCTCCAGTCCCTGAACCTGCGCCCGCGCAAACTGGAGATCGTCTCCTGCCCGTCATGCGGCCGCGCCCAGGTGGACGTGTACACGCTTGCCGAGCAGGTCACCGCAGGGCTGGAAGGCATGGAAATTCCGCTCCGCGTGGCAGTGATGGGCTGTGTTGTCAACGGGCCGGGCGAGGCCCGCGAAGCCGATCTCGGTGTGGCGTCCGGCAATGGCAAGGGCCAGATCTTTGTGAAGGGCCAAGTCATCAAGACTGTGCCTGAGAGCGAGATTGTTGAGACACTGATCGAAGAGGCCATGCGCATAGCTGAAGAGATGGGGGAGGCCGATGGCGAAGATGCTGTCAAGGGTAGCCCCGTGGTTAGCGTCTCATAAAGAGGACGCCGCCCCGGCGGGAACATCCGTCCGGACCCTCGCCGGCGCTGACACCGCTGCCCTGCGTCGCCTAGCGTCGCAGGATCCGGTGGCCAATGTCTTTATCCTGGCGCACCTTCGGGCGGCCGGCTCAGCCGCGCCCACCGCTGGTGGCGCCGGCGTCTTGGGAGTTTTCGACGACGGCATCCTGGTAGGCGCGTGCTGGGCAGGGGCCAACCTGGTACCGGTCCAGCTTGACCCCGAATTTTCCGGGCTTGTCGCTGCTGCAGCAAGCGCGTCCGGCCGCCGATTCGCCTCCGCCTTTGGCCCCGCAGATGCCGTCCTGGCTCTCCATGCTGAGCTTGCCGAACTGGGGCATGCGGCCCACGAGGTGCGGGATGAGCAGCCGCTGATGACACTGTGCGGTCCGCCGTCGGTGGAGCCGAACGCGGATCTGGGGCTTGGCCGGCTGGCCGATTTTGACCGGATACTTCCGGCCTGCGCCGCCATGTTCGAAGAGGAAGTGGGCTACTCGCCGTTCCTCGGGGGCAAGGAGTTCTACAGCCGCCGCGTGGAAGGCCTCATCCGGCAAGGCCATTCATTGGCGCACGTCAACGAATCCGGCGACGTTGTGTTCAAGGCCGAGCTGGGTGCTGTGACAACCGACGTCACGCAGATCCAGGGTGTATGGATGAACCCCGGTTACCGAGGACAGGGTCTGAGCGCCGGCTACATGGCTGCCGTAGTGGAGAAGGCGCGCACGCTTGCCCCCGTCACCAGCCTCTATGTCAACGGATTCAACCTCCGGGCACGGTCCACGTACGAGCGCGTGGGCTTCCGCCAGGTTGGCACCTTCGCTACGGTTCTCTTCTAGCCGCCAGGTCCCTGGCCTCAGCGTCGCCGCCTTTCAGGCCGCCCGCCGCCGGTTCACCGGTCAGCCTTCAGGTCGCCCGTCAGGTAGTGCTGGACGTTCGGAGCCACGAGCCGGACAACGTCGTCGGGGGAGGCGGACGCGAGCGGTTCCAGACGCACAACATACCGGACCAGCATCACGCCCACCATCTGCGTAGCCACGAGATTTCCGCGCATGGCCACTTCCGCGGGCGGTCCAGGAACTCCGGCCATGATCCGGCTGAGGATGGTGCGCTGTACCAGTTCCCGCAGCAGCAACGTCTTGGCCTTGGAGCCGATGGTTCCCCTGAGGAAGGCCACCAGGCTGTGCTGGGCCGAGCTCTCCCACAAGCGCAGCACGGCCCGCACGATCGCCTCTGCCCGGTCCTCCGGCGAGTAGCCGTCGACGCCCGCCAGGACCTTCTCCGGGTCGGCCGGCAGTGCCACGCTCAGCGCAAAAAGCTCGTCCTTGCCCTTGAAGAAGTGGTGGACCATGGCGGGGTCCACTCCGGTTTCCCGGGCGATCTGGCGCAGGCTGGTCCCTTCGAAACCGTGTTCGGCGAAGAGCCGCCGGGCTGTGTCCAGGATCTGGTCCCTCGTCTCGGTTGCCCCGCCGCGCCGGCCCCGCCGGCCCGGACCAGCCGCGCTACCTGCAAGACCCGCGGCGCCCGTGGGATCATGCTGTCCGTTCACGCGGTCCGCCGCCGCAGGGTCAACGATGCGAGCACCAGGACCGCCAGGACAATGGCCACGATGACTCCGGCATCCATCCACAGCTGGTCTGTGGGCTCGGTGTTGGTGGCGATCTCCTGGAGTGCATCCACCGAAAAAGTCAATGGAAGGACATTCGACACAGCCTCCAGGGCCTCGTTCATCCGTTCGCGGGCCACAAAGAGGCCACAGAGCAGGATCTGCGGGACCACCACCACCGGCATAAACTGCACGGCCTGGAATTCCGTCCGGGCGAAGGCCGAACAGAGCAGCCCCAGCGCGACGCCAAGAACCGCATTGATCACGGCAATCATGACCACCAGTCCAGGGCTGCCTTGGATGTCGAGCCCGAAGATCCAGTAGGCAACCGCGGTAGCCACCAGCGACTGCAGGGCAGCCATGATGGAAAATGCCAGCCCGTAGCCGAACAGCAGGTCCGCCTTGTGGATAGGAGTGGTCAGCAGCCGTTCCAGGGTCCCCGAGGTGCGTTCCCGCAGCATCGTGATGGACGTAACCAGGAACATAACCACAAACGGGAAGATCGCCAGCATCATCAGGCCAACGCGGTCAAAAGTCCTGGGCACGCCCGGCGGCAGCGTCTCATTCTCATAGAGAAAGTACACGGCGGTGAGCAGCAGCGCAGGGACCACCAGGATCAGTGCGATGCTGCGGTGGTCGTGCCGGAGCTGGTCCAGGACGCGCCGGGTGGTGGCCAACAGCATCAACAGGTTCATGACTGTACCGTCCTTTCGGGGGAACCGCTGGGCACTTCGGCGGTGTCCTGGATGATGTGCAGGAAAGCCTTCTCCAGATCGGCACTGTGCCCGCGTTGACTCAATTCCGCCGGCGTCAGCTGCGCCAGGAGCTTTCCTTCCCGCAGCAGGAGGAGTGATCCGCAATGGCTGGCTTCCTCCATCACATGGCTGGAAACCAGCAGGGTGGTCCCGGACTCGGCCATGGACCGGAAACGGTCCCACAGGTCAGCCCGGAGCACCGGATCAAGGCCCACGGTTGGCTCATCCAGGACCAGCAGGCTGGGGCGAGCCACCAGGGCACAGGCCAACGACACCCGGCTCAGCTGTCCGCCGGAGAGGTCACCGGTTTTCTGCCTGGCCTGCGGTTCAAGCCCGACGGCGGCGATCGCCTCTGCGGCCTCGGCGCGGCCCTTGCGGTGCATGGCGCCGAAGTAGCGGACATTGGCTTCGACCGTGAGGTCCGGGTACACGCTGGGGGACTGGGTCACGTAACCCACCCGGTGTCGCAGGTCAGGGTGCCCGGCGGGCAGCCCAAGCACTTGGACCGAGCCGGACGTGAGCACCTGGACGCCCATGATGGCCCGCATGAGCGTAGTCTTGCCGCTGCCGGACGGGCCCAGCAGCCCGGTGATCTCGCCTGCCTGGATGGCAAAGTCCAAGCCGCGCAGGACGGGAACCTTTCCCCGTGTGACGTGCAGGGTGGTGGCGGCCACAGCGATGCTGGCTTCCGTGACTGCCGGGACGGAAGCTGCTGAATGGGACATTATTGCCTCCGAATGCTGGGAGTCCGCGTTTGAATTCACCAGGTGATGAATTAAAACTAGACCTGCTAAAGGCGGCCGTCAATTACTTCGAATGGAAAAACCCTTGTGGATGTGTCGGCTATCACATATGTTCGATCTAGCTGCGCTGGAGTGGGTGGGCGGTCTCACCAGTCCTCACCAGTACCTAGGCGTCAACGGCCATGGAGCCACGTCCGCATGTAATGACCAGCCGTTTACGGCCAGGGGCTTTGCATGCCGGGCGTGGCTCTATTGCGTCTCGCCCCCGCGGTCTCTGGCCAGCTCAGGTTCCGCCGCCTGGCGTGCCGTGGATAGCCGGTAGATTAGTACCCAGAAGAATTGCCCGGCTCTGCTTTCCAGCAGCTACTCCCCAGAAACGGATAACCCACCCGTGGTCACAAGAATGTCCAAGCTTTTCCTACGCACCTTGCGTGAAGATCCCGTCGACGCTGAGGTCGCCAGCCACCGGCTCCTGGTCCGGGCCGGCTACATCCGCCGCGCGGCGCCCGGCATCTACACCTGGCTTCCGCTGGGGCTGAGTGTGCTGCGCAAGGTCGAGGCCGTCGTCCGCGAGGAAATGGACGCCATCGGTGCCCAGGAAGTCCACTTCCCGGCGCTGCTGCCGCGAGAGCCCTACGAGGTCACCAACCGCTGGACCGAATACGGCGAGGGTCTGTTCCGGCTCCAGGACCGTAAGGGTGCCGACTACCTGCTGGCCCCCACGCACGAGGAAATGTTCACGCTTCTGGTCAAGGACCTGTACTCGTCCTACAAGGACCTGCCCCTGAGTCTGTATCAGATCCAGAACAAATACCGCGACGAAGCACGCCCCCGCGCGGGCCTGCTGCGCGGCCGCGAGTTCATCATGAAGGATTCCTACTCCTTCGACGTGGACGACGCCGGCCTGGACGCCAGCTACGCCGCCCACCGTGGCGCCTACCTGAAGATCTTTGCGCGCCTTGGCCTGGAAGTCATTCCCGTTGCGGCCACCGCCGGCGCCATGGGCGGGTCCAAGAGCGAAGAGTTCCTGCACCCCACCGAGATCGGCGAAGACACTTTCGTGCGCTCAGCCGGCGGCTATGCAGCCAACGTTGAGGCCGTCACCACCGTTGTTCCGGCCGACATCGACTTCAGCAACGCCCCTGCCGCCGAGGTCCTCGATACCCCGAACACGCCCACCATCGACACGCTGGTGGCCGCATCCAACGACCTGGCTCCCCGGAGCGAGGCCGACGGCGGCGCCTGGACTGGCGCCGACACCCTCAAGAACGTGGTTCTTGCCGTCACCCTGCCCACCGGTGAGCGCCAGCTTGTGGTCATCGGCCTGCCGGGTGACCGCGGCGTTGACTTGAAGCGCGTGGAAGCCAACATCGGTTCCTTCCTACCCATCGGCGGCGAGATCACGCTCGAAGCAGCCAACGACGACGACCTCAAGAAGCAGCCCCTCATCGTCAAGGGCTACCTTGGACCCGGCCTGACGCTGGACAAACCCCTGCTGGGCAGCGAAAGCTCAACCAAGCTCCTCTACCTCGTGGATCCCCGCGTTGTCAGCGGCACGGCCTGGATCACCGGGGCCAACGAAGCAGGAAAGCACGTGTTCGGCCTGGTCGCAGGCCGCGACTTCACCTGGGACGGTGTCATCGAGTGCACCGACGTCCGCGAGGGCGACCCCGCCCCGGACGGCTCCGGTCCTCTGGAGACCGCCCGCGGCATCGAGATGGGCCACATCTTCCAGCTGGGCCGCAAATACGCTGAGGCCCTCGAGCTGAAGGTGCTGGACCAGAACGGCAAGCAGGTGGTGGTTACCATGGGCTCCTACGGTGTTGGTGTCACCCGCGCCGTCGCCGCACTGGCCGAATCCAACCACGATGACAAGGGCCTAGTCTGGCCCCGCGCCGTCGCCCCCGCCGATGTCCATGTCGTGGCTGTCGGCCGCGGCGAGGAAATCTTTGCCACCGCCGAGCAGCTGGCCCTGGAACTCGAGGCCGCCGGCCTGGACGTCATCTACGATGACCGGCCGAAGGTCTCCCCGGGCGTAAAGTTCGGCGACGCGGAACTCGTCGGCGTCCCCACCATCCTGGCCGTCGGCCGCGGCCTGGTGGACGGCGTTGTCGAGATCAAGGACCGCCGCAGCGGCGAAGCGGAGAACGTGGCCGTGGACAAGGCCGTTGACTATGTGGTCACCGCCGTCCGCAGCTGACCCGCGGCGGTGATTTCCGGGTTCGAGTCGATCCAGCTCACCACAATCATCCTGATTGTGGTGGCTGGATTTGCTGCCGGCTGGGTGGACGCCGTGGTGGGCGGCGGCGGTCTGCTCCAGCTGCCGGCCATGCTGCTGGTACCCGGGATCACGCCGGTCCAGGCCTTGGCCACCAACAAGATGGGGTCAATTTTCGGCACCACCACGAGTGCGGTGACGTACTACGGGCGGGTGAAACCGGACCTTCGGACGGCCGTGCCCATGGCGGTGATCGCCCTTGCCGGGAGCTTCGCCGGGGCGGTGCTGGCCGCCACCCTGCCGGCGAGTGTCTTCAAGCCGATCATCGTGGTGGCGCTGGTCGTCGTCGCGCTTTTTACGGCGCTGAAACCCAACGTCGGTGACATCACCGTGCTGCGGCACGATGGCCGCACGCACTACGTGGTGGCATGCATGATCGGGGCCGTGATTGGCTTCTATGACGGCCTGATTGGTCCGGGCACCGGCTCCTTCCTCATCATCGCGCTCGTCTCGGCGATGGGCTATGCCTTCCTGGAGGCAAGCGCCAAAGCCAAGATCGTGAACATGGCCACCAACGCCGGCGCCCTGCTGTTCTTCCTGCCCCATGGATCAATCCTCTGGGGGGTCGGGCTGCTGCTGGGCCTGGCCAACATGGCCGGCGGCTACCTGGGCGCGCGGACCGCCGTGAAGCAGGGAAGCCGCTTCATCCGCATTGTATTCCTGCTGGTGGTGGGCGCCCTGATCATCAAACTCGGCGTCGACGTCTGGCAGGAAAACCTAGCCTGACAGGTAGCCGAAACCCTCGCAGCCGGTATCGCCCGCAGCCCCCGGCCGGGCGTACCATGCAGGTATGTCCGCAGGCGGGGAACCCTATTCGGAAGCATTGTCAGCCGCGGCCCGTCGCGCCGCCGAGTGGCTGGCGAGCCTGCCGGACAGGCACGTAGGGCCCGCCCAAAGCGCCCACGATCTCGCGGCTGACTTCGGCGGGCCCCTTCCGCAGCAGGGCATGCCCGCCGCAGCTGTGGTTGAGTACCTGGCGGACAAGGCCGAACCGGGGCTGATGGCGATGCCCTCGGGGCGCTTTTTCGGTTGGGTGATCGGCGGGACGTTGCCTGCCGCCCTGGCCGCGGACTGGCTGGTCAGCGCCTGGGACCAGAACTCCGGCCTGCGCTATGCCACCCCCGCGATAGCAGCCATCGAGGAGGGGGCCGGCCACTGGCTGCTGGACCTTCTCGGCCTGCCGGCGGAATCCGACGTCGGCTTCACTACGGGTGCCACCATGGCCAACTTCACCGGGCTGGCTGCTGCCCGGTGGCGGTTGCTGGCCGATCCGCCTGCTGTCGGAAGGGTCCGGGCCCGCGCTGGTCTGTCTCCAGGCCGGCAACCTCCACTCCGGAGCTTTCGACCCCTTCGACGCCGCCATCGAGGTTGCCCGGCGGCATGGTGCCTGGGTGCACGTGGACGGCGCGTTCGGGCTGTGGGCCGCGGCAGTGCCCGAGTTCGCGGACCTTACGCGCGGCATGGCCCTGGCCGATTCGTGGGGACCGACGCCCACAAGACCCTCAATGTCCCGTATGACTGCGGTATTGCCATCGTCAGGGATTCAGCAGCGCTACGCAGCGCCATGGGACTGCAGCACACCAGCTACCTGATCCACGACGTCGAAGGCCCGGGTGACCCGTTCGAAAAAGCGCCGGAGCTGTCCCGCCGCGGCCGCGGCGTGCCGGTGTGGGCCGCCCTCCGCTCCCTGGGCCGGGACGGCGTGGCAGCCCAGGTCCGCGGGCTCGCCGACGCCGCTTCGACGATCGGCAGCCGCCTGGCCGAGGTGGACGGTGTCGAGGTGCTCAACACGGTGGACTACACCCAGGTTTCGCTCGCCTTCGGGGACGACGCCACCACGCGCGCCGTGACAGCCCGGGTGATCGAGGACGGCAAGGTCGGATGTCCGGTTCACGCTGGCAGGGCAGGGATGTCCTGCGCGTCTCGGTCAGCAACTGGAGCACTGACGCGGAAGACGTCGGCACTGCCGTCGAGGCGGTCAGCTCCGCTTTGGCGGCTGTGCGGGCAGCGGGCTGATCGCCCGGGAGGCACAGTCCCGCCTGCGAAGCACCATCCAGCCCGGGAGGCACCCATCGCTCAGCTGTCGCCGTGCCCCGGCTCAGGCAGGGCGTGCGCCGAGGGGAGACCAGCGAGGGTCCGCCCGGCAAGGGTGCTGGCCACCCAGAGTGACCGGGCAAGATCTCCTTGGTGGCGCGGCAAGGACGCGTAGCAGAGGGCGTTCTCCACTTCGCGTGCCACGGCCCACTGGCGCGCAGCTTCGGCGTCGAGGCCGGCCGCGGCGCTGAAGTCCTGGCACCGCCGCCTCAACCCTCCGGCCGGATCGCTCCGGGGCAGGTCGCCGAGACGGTTCCACAGCAGCGGTGCCACCGCGAACTCCGGCTCGCCGATCATGGGCTGCGGGTCGATGGCGACGAAGGCTTCCCCGGGGAGCCCTCCGCTGTTTGTGTGGGGCCGGGCCAGGATGTTCAGGAAGTGCAGGTCTGTGTGGACCAGGACATCGCGACCCGAGCGGCGGCCAACGGCGCCGCGGGTCTGGCAGACTTCCAGGGCCGCCTCCAGTAGCCAGCGCGGGAACGGGCGGCCCTGTTGTTCCCAGTCGGCGGGCAGGTCATCGCTCCATTGTTCGGCCCGCCCGGCGATGTGATCGAACTCCTGCCACTGCGGCCGGCCGTCCGGCACCAGGCCCAACTGCCGCATGGTGCCGCCCCACGCCACCGCCGCTTGATCCAGCGGAAGGGTCTGTAGCGAGGAGTCCGGATTAAGCCGCTCCAGCAGCATGGCGCACGTTCCGGCGTCGGATTCCAACAGCCGGACGGCGCCGGAGCCGCCCCAGAGTGCCAGCGCATGGCGTTCCATCCGTGCCTCATCGTGGGGAAACGCTATCTTGAGCGCCGCCGGTGTCCCGTCCGTCCGGCGGACTGGAACCACCACGCCGCCGTGGCCATGCCACGGGAGGGCGCCAGCTTCCAGGTCAACAGCCAGTTCCCAATGCTCCAGCCGACCCTGCACCAGTCCCGGGAGGGAGGAAAGCCAGGCCCGTCCCGCGCTGCTGTGGCTGAAACGCCCGCTGAGGGCTGGCGGGATCGGCACGCCAATCTGGACACTCACAGGACGCCGCTTGCGCTAAGCAGGTTGCCGATGGAGAACGTGGCAGCCAAGGCCAAAGCCCCGCCCGCCACCACCCTGGCGGCGGCCCGCAGCTTCGAACCGCCGCCGATCCAGGCGCCCAGCGCCCCGGTGGCAGCGAGTGCCGCCAGCACGGCCGCGAACGTCAGGGGGACCCGGATGTTCTCCGGCGGCAGCAGGATGGCGGCCATCGGCAGGATGGCGCCGGTGACGAACGCAATCGCCGAAGCAAAGGCTGCATTCCAGGGGCTCACAATGTCTGTTTCGTCGATGTTCAGTTCGGCGGAGAGGTGCGCGCCCAGGGCATCGTGGGCCGTCAGCTCCCGCGCTACTTTCCTTGCTGTGTCCAGGCTCAGCCCCTTGCCCTGGTAGATCGCCGCGAGTTCCTCCAGCTCTTCCTCCGGCTGTTCCTGCAGTTCCAGGCGCTCCTTTTCGATCAGGGCCCGCTGGCTGTCCTTCTGGCTGCTGACGGACACGTACTCGCCCAAGGCCATGGATACCGCTCCACCTACCAGGCCGGCCGTGCCGGCGACGAGGATCGGTCCGGACTGCGTGGTGACACCGGCGACGCCCACCACGATTGCGGCGACCGAGACGATGCCGTCATTCGCACCCAGCACGCCGGCTCGCAGCCAGTTCAGGCGCTGGGCGACGTCGTTTTGGTGGGGCTCATTCTCATGAAGGGCGGGGGCGCCGGCACTGTCCATGCCTCCAGCAAAGCATTAGTGCCTGCGCCTGGCCAGTGTGCCGTGCCTTGGCTACGAATTGCCGGGAGTGCTGGTTGTGGAAGTCTGCGGAGTTGATACAGGCTCCGGCAGTGGCGGCAGGAGTGCTTCGTCCAGGACCATGCCGGGGACCGGGCCTGGCGACGCACGCCAATGGACGGTCCGCCGGGCCGCCGACTGAAGTGCCGAGAGTGCCCATACGCGGTCGCGCCCCTCGCTGAGGGCCACCAGGTCGCCGAGCGCCGGAAGTGTCCCCGCCTCCAGTGTTCCCAGCCCGGCTGCAGGATCAGCCAGGAACACCTGGCTCAGGGCATAACCTGGTTGCCTCTGGGGTACCGCGGCGCAGTGGGACCTGCCCATGGCCTCCGCTTCGTTTCGGAGGATGCCATGCTGGGCCAGGAAGTTCGACGCCGGAGCAGCTGACCCGGAGTTGAGCCTGGTCAGTGCGGCCTGGTACGCATAGACCAGTTCCAGCTCGGCGGCAACGGCTGAGGCAAAGGCCGAGCCGAGGTCCGCGCCAGTGCTTGCGTTGGCGACCGCCGCTTCGCTGGCACAGCTGGCGGCGGCTGAAGCCGTAACAGGCGGGGTGGGTGCCGGCGATGCGGTGGGGGAGGAGTCAGCGCCTGGAAGCGGTGCCAACGAGATCCCGGTCGCCGAGGCCAGGTCCTCGGCGGCCAGAAGCTGGGCAGTGCCGGCGCCGGCGAGAAGGCGGGCCATGCCGCCGTCGGCCGTTTCGGCATCGTGGAGCCGCTGTGCCCCGCTTGCCTGGAGGGCAGCGGCGAAGTCCGCGGTGGTCGACGGAGGCGTGACGGTGGCCAGCGCCGTGGACGGGGCAGGGACGGGGGCAGTAGCCGTACGGTCCAGGGCAGGATCGCCGGCCGCATCAGCCGGCAGCATCAACGCCCGGGCCTGGACAGTCAGCAAAGTCACAATCCGGGTCAGGGCGGCCGCTTGTGGGGCCGGCGCAGTGGCGCCGGCAGTGCCTTCGAGGTCCAGGCCAGCGGCCCTGAGGGTCAGGGAATCCGCGAACGCGGATGCCCTTGCCTGCTCGGAAAACGGCGGCGCCGCAGGCAGGGACGGTTCGCGGGGGATGAGCACCAATCCCAGGCTCACCACCAGAAGGGCGGCCAGCGCAAAAACGGCGTACTGGAAATAACGCCTGCGGCGGCCGGATTCCTGCGTGTCGTCTTTCACAACAGACCATGTTCTCACGCCTGATGCGAATCTTCGTGCACCACTGTGGCCGGAAAATCGTTAGGCTAGTAGTCACAACATCATCTATTGGAAGGCGGCCGGCATCGTGAGTAATGCAGAAGCCACGACTTCATCAGACGCTACCGGAACGGGTACGGCTGAAGCTGCGCCCGCCAACAATCCCGAAGCCGTCAGGCTCCGGGCGCTGTTAGAACCGGCGGTCCAGGCCAACCGCCTGTACCTCGAGGACGTATCCATCCTGGCCGGTTCACACCGCGTGGTCCACGTGGTGGTTGACCTGCCGCAGGAGGAAACCGGCGGCGTAAACCTCGATGTCATCGCGGACATCTCCAGGGTCCTCTCCGACGTCTTGGACAATGATCCCGCAGACGACGGGCGCCCCTACGACCTTGAGGTTTCCTCCCCGGGCGTCGCGCGTCCCCTAACCGAAGTCCGGCACTGGCACCGCGCCCGGGGCCGGATGGTCAAGGTCAACGTCATCCAGGGCGAAAACGTCACCGGCAGGGTCCAGTCCGTGGACGATTCCGCCGTTACCATCATCCCGGAGATCGCCGTCAAGAAGGGCATGAAGCCCAAGCAGGGCGAGCCCCAGATTCTTCCTTTCGACAGGATCCGCAACGGAAAAGTCGAGATCGAATTCAGCCACCTCGAAGAAGCTGGTCTGGAACCTGAGCACAATGGACCTTCTGAGGAGGCCTGATGGATATTGACATGAGCGCGCTGAGACTACTGGAGCGTGAGCGCGAAATTCCGCTGGACCTCCTGATCCCCACCATCGAGCAGGCGCTCTTGGTGGCGTACCACAAATCGCCCGGCGCCTTCGAGAAGGCCCGGGCCGAGCTGGACCGCAAGAGCGGCCACGTAACCATCTGGGCAGTGGAGATCGACGACGACGGCGCCCCCATCGGCGAGTTCGAGGACACGCCTGCCGGCTTCGGCCGTATCGCGGCGAGCACCGCACGCCAGATCATCCTGCAGCGCCTGCGCGACGTCGAGGACGACGCCATCCTGGGTGAGTTCAAGGGCCGCGAGGGTGAACTTGTGGCCGGCCTGATCCAGCAGGGCAACAACCCGCACATGATCCAGGTCAACCTGGGTTCGGTGGAGGCCCTGCTGCCGCCGCCCGAACAGGTGCCGGGGGAGAAGTACATCCACGGCAACCGGCTCCGCGCCATCGTTATCGATGTCCACCGCGGCACCAAGGGCCCGTCCGTCACCCTGTCCCGTTCACACCCGGGCCTCGTCCGGAAGCTCTTCGAACTGGAGGTCCCGGAGATCGCGGACCGCTCTGTGGAGATCGTGGCACTGGCCCGCGAGGCCGGCCACCGTACCAAGATCGCGGTCAAGGCCCACACCCAGGGCATCAACGCCAAGGGCGCCTGCATCGGCGAAATGGGTTCCCGCGTTCGCGCCGTTATGACGGAACTGAACGACGAAAAAATCGACATCGTCGACTTCAGCGAGGATCCGGCAACGTTTATTGCCAGTGCACTTTCCCCATCGCGTGTGAATTCGGTCACCATCGTGGACGAGGCCACCCGCTCCGCGCGTGTGGTGGTCCCGGACTACCAGCTCTCGCTGGCCATCGGCAAAGAGGGCCAGAACGCCCGGCTGGCGGCCAAGCTGACGGGCTGGCGGATCGATATCGTCTCGGACGCTGCCCCGGCGCGCGAAAGCTGATCCGGTTCCGGGGCGGCGGCCGACTGCCGATACTTTCGCTCGAAGCCCCGGTTTCGGGCAGAACTGCCCCGAGGGGCTAGAATAGACATGACCGCGCCTAACGGCCGGTATTCGTGTGCCCTGAGTATTCCCGTTCCGCCGATGCGGTTGGGGCCTCAGGGCCGGCAGTTATGAACGTCAGGAAGATACTCACCGTGGCAGAAGTGCTTCACACCGAGGATCAACCGCAGCGTACCTGCATCGGATGCCGGAAAAAGGCACCGCGGTCTGAGTTACTCCGGCTCGTCGCCGAAGGCAGCGGTTCCACCGCAGTGCTGGTAGACGAACGACGCCGGATGGCTGGCAGGGGTGCATGGCTGCACCCCAGCGAAGCGTGCCTGGCCCTGGCGGTCAAGCGGCGAGCATTCGGAAGGGCCCTCAACGGCGCAACCGGGTCCACCGCCGTCGAACGCCGGATCATGGCAGGCAAGCAGGACGCCGGCCCGTTGCAGGTATCCCTGGTAGCTGCAGCAAAAACCGTCCAACCTGAAAGCGGGTCAGAAAACTGATGGAAACCCGATGAGTTCCCAGCGATGAGTGCGCAACGATGACAACTTTGTTGCGCTCTGCAATGGGCCCTGTAGTTGCAACCGCGGCTGGGGCCCGCAGTAAGAAGTAGACGGTTCGTGCCTGGCTCGGTGCGGACCGAGACAGGAGAAATGTGGCCAAGGTCCGCGTACACGAGCTTGCTAAAGAGCTCGGTATTACTTCCAAAGATGCAGTAACCAAACTGCAGGAACTGGGCGAATTCGTTCGCTCCGCCTCTTCAACCATTGAGGCCCCGGTGGTGCGAAAACTCCGCAACGCCTACCCCGACGCAGCTGCCAAGACCGCAGCTCCGGCAGCCGCGCCCATGGCGCCTGCCCCGTCGGCCGAAACACGACCCGCAGCACCTGCTCCGGGCCCCGCAGCTCCCTCAGCCCCGGCGGCACCAGCTGCTGCGGCTCCGGCTGCACCCACTGCCGTTTCCGCAGCTCCTGCTGTACCTGCCGCAGCGCCGGTTGCGTCAGCCCCGGCCGCAGCACCGTCCACCGGCGCCAAGCCCGGTGCCCGTCCGGCACCGAAGGCTGAAGCCCCGGCCGCACCGACCCGCTCCGGCGGATCAACACAGGGCGGTTCGCAGGGCGGCTCCGCACCGCGTCCCGGCGGTCCCCGTCCGGGTAACAACCCGTTCGCCACGTCCCAGGGCATGCCCCGCGGCCGCGGTGGCGACGGAGAGCGAGCTCCCCGTCCGGGTAACAACCCGTTTGCTCCTTCGCAGGGCATGCCCCGCGCGGGTGGAAGCCGTCCCGACGGCGACCGTCCGGGTGGTCCGCGTCCCGCGGCCGGTGCCGGTGGCCCCCGTCCCGGTGGTCCGCGTCCCGCAGCCGGTGCCGGTGGTCCTCGCCCCGGTGGTCCGCGTCCCGCAGCAGGCGCCGGTGGTCCCCGCCCGGCAGGTGTCGGTGGAAACCGTCCTACTCCCGGCATGATGCCTAACCGCACCGAACGTCCCGCACCGGCTGGTGCAGGCCGTCCCGGCGGCGGTGCACGTGGTCCCGGACGTCCGGGTGGCGCTCCAGGCACCGGTGGTGCACCGGGTGCCGGTGGCGGCGCTCCGGCCGGCGGCGGCTTCGGCAAGGGTGGCCGCGGTCGCGGTGGCACCCAGGGTGCCTTCGGTAAGGGCGGCGCAGGCCGTGGCAAGCAGCGCAAGTCGAAGCGTGCCAAGCGCCAGGAACTCGAGCAGATGAGTGCTCCGTCGCTGGGTGGCGTGAGCGTACCCCGCGGCGACGGCAACACCGTAGTCCGGCTTCGCCGTGGCTCGTCCATAACGGACTTCGCCGACAAGATCGAGGCAAACCCCGCAGCACTGGTGACGGTCCTCTTCCACCTCGGCGAAATGGCCACGGCCACGCAGTCGCTGGATGAGGAAACCTTCGCACTGCTCGGCGAGGAGCTTGGCTACAAGCTTCAGGTTGTGTCGCCGGAGGATGAGGAGCGCGAGCTGCTCTCCACGTTCGACATCGACTTCGAAGCAGAGCTCGAAGCTGAAGGCGACGAAGACCTCGAGGCACGTCCTCCGGTTGTCACCGTCATGGGCCACGTTGACCACGGTAAAACCCGCCTGCTCGATGCCATCCGCAAGTCCGACGTTATGGCGGGCGAGCACGGCGGCATCACGCAGCACATCGGTGCTTACCAGGTCACGCACACCCATGAAGGCGAAGACCGCAAGATCACCTTCATCGATACACCGGGCCACGAGGCGTTCACCGCCATGCGTGCCCGTGGTGCGAAGGTCACCGACATTGCCATCCTGGTGGTCGCAGCGGACGACGGCGTTATGCCGCAGACCGTTGAGGCCCTCAACCACGCGCAGGCAGCAAATGTGCCGATCGTGGTGGCCGTGAACAAGATCGACAAGGAAGGCGCCAACCCGGAGAAGGTCCGCGGCCAGCTGACCGAGTACGGCCTGGTTCCCGAGGAATACGGTGGCGACACCATGTTCGTGGAGGTCTCTGCCCGCCAGAACCTCAACATCGACGAGCTGCTCGAGGCTGTCCTGCTCACCGCAGACGCCGCCCTGGACATGCGCGCCAACCCGAACAAGGACGCTCGCGGTATCGCGATCGAAGCCAACCTGGACAAGGGCCGCGGTTCCGTGGCCACCGTCCTGGTGCAGTCCGGTTCACTGCGTGTCGGTGACACGATTGTGGCCGGTACGGCCCACGGCCGCGTCCGCGCCATGTTCGACGACGACGGCAGCGCACTGACCGAGGCCGGCCCGTCCCGCCCCGTGCAGGTTCTGGGTCTGTCCAACGTGCCGCGCGCCGGCGACACCTTCTTTGTGACCGCTGACGAGCGCACCGCCCGCCAGATCGCCGAGAAGCGTGAAGCAGCCGACCGCAACGCCGCCCTCGCCAAGCGCCGCAAGCGCATCAGCCTGGAAGACTTCGACCAGGCCGTGGCCGACGGCAAGATCGACACCCTCAACCTCATCCTTAAGGGTGACGTGTCCGGTGCCGTGGAAGCCCTCGAAGACGCACTGCTCAAGATCGACGTCGGTGAAGGCGTGCAGCTGCGCGTCATCCACCGCGGCGTTGGTGCCATCACGCAGAATGACGTCAACCTGGCAACGGTCGACAGCGCCGTTATCATCGGCTTCAACGTCAAGCCTGCCGAGCGGGTTGCCGAACTGGCAGACCGCGAAGGCGTGGACATGCGCTTCTACTCCGTCATCTACGCAGCAATTGATGACATCGAGATGGCCCTCAAGGGCATGCTCAAGCCGGAGTACGAAGAGGTCCAGCTGGGCACCGCCGAGGTCCGCGAAGTCTTCCGCTCTTCCAAGTTCGGAAACATCGCCGGTTCCATCGTTCGCTCGGGCATCATCCGACGCAACACGAAGGCCCGCATCAGCCGCGACGGCAAGACCATCGGTGACAACCTCACCGTTGAGACGCTCAAGCGCTTCAAGGACGACGCCACTGAGGTCCGCACGGACTTCGAGTGTGGTATCGGTCTTGGTTCGTTCAACGACATCACCGAGGGCGACATCATCGAGACCTTCGAGATGCGCGAAAAGCCGCGCGTCTAAGGTTCGTTGCTTGACGGGTCGGGGGCGTCGGATTTTTCCGGCGGCCCCGCCCCTACGCTGGGCGGCATGGGATCTGCGATCCCTTGCCGCCCAGCTTCGGCAGGCCCGATGCCACTCCCTGGCCGCCGGAAAAAATCCAACGCGGGTCCGTCGTAGACTCGCCTTAGGTGCGTGGCATCAAAACCCAACAGTTGTGCGGGCACCGTTCCGGCGCCGTCGTACATCCCAAATTTTTAGGAGTGGAAATGGCTGATCCCGCACGGGCTGCCAAGTTGGCGCAGCGGATTAAGGTTGTTGTTGCCGAGGCTTTGGGCCGGAAGGTTAAGGATCCTCGGCTGGAGGGCATTACTGTTACCGATGCCAGGGTGACCAATGATCTGCAGCATGCCACGATCTACTACACCGTTTTCGGCGACCAGGCTGTGCAGGCTGATGCTGCCAAGGGCCTGGAGAAGGCCAAGGGTGTGCTCCGCCAGGAGGTGGGGCGCAACGTGACTGTCCGCCTGACGCCGACGCTGGAATTTGTGGCGGACCAGATCCCCGTCGTTGCCTCGAACCTGGAGGACCTGCTCCGGGCCGCCAAGAAGCGCGACGCCGAGGTGGCTGCGCTGGCAGAGAACGCCAAGCACGCCGGCGACGCCGATCCGTACAAGAGCGACATTCCCGCCGATGTGGAGATCGACGAGGACGACTTCGACGAAGAGGATATTGACCTCACCGACGACGAAGACCTCGACGAAGACGCCAACAAGTAACCGTCTGACCACCACATGTGGCTCACAGGAAGGCCCGGACTGCAGCTGCAGTCCGGGCCTTCCTTCGTCTGCCGGGTTTTGTTTCCCCGCAGGTCTTATTTGATAGCGGCCTTATCTGATGTCAGCCTTGATGACCTTGCCCGCTGATGCGGGGGGAGGCGGGGCCGTGAAGTCAGGCAGGGCATCCACCGTGGCATAGAGGGTCCGGCCGTGGATTTCAACAGCCGCCGGCGTTGTGGCCGCCAGGAACTGTGACCTCTCACCGCTCCAGCAGCTGATCTTGAGGATCTCGTTACCGAACATCGACGCCACGTAGACGTCTCCCGTGTTGGAAACGGCCAATCCGGTGGGGCTGAGGATGTCCTCGACCCAGAGGTGGGTAGCTCCGGTCCAGGGATTGACACGGAAGATGGCTCCGCGTGCGCCCAGCGACTCATCTTCCGGACCGCCCGGAAGCGATGATACGTACAGCCAGCCGTCGGGGCCGAGCTCCACGTCCGTCGGCACGGGCTCAAAGGCGTATTCGTGTCCCACCACGCACTCAGGCACCGTAAAGGAGTTACCCATCATGTCGATGGGTAACTCCAGCCCGGCTGGTACTACGGCTGGCCGGGGCGGCAACACAGCGAGTGTGGAGACAGCACCCGTGGCAGCGTTGACCTTGAGGATCGCATTCATCCCGGCATCCGCCACGAAAACCGTGTTGCCCTGCACCGCGGCGGCATAGGGATGGGAATCCACGATGCCGGTGTATCGGGTCGGTGGGAATTCAGGGAAGCCAGCAAGGCATTCGTCGGAGACCTCCGGACCAAAGCCATAGTGCTGCTTGCCGTCCGGGTTGTTGTCCCGCTCAAACGATGCCAGTTCGGCGATCGTCCGGACCTCGCCCCGAACGTTGATGGCCTTCAGATAGCCCTCCAGCGCCGCCGGATCGCCGCCGGCACCAGTACTTTCGAGGAAGAAGGTGGTTGTGCCGCGGGTCTCTACACCGGCAACATCCCAGCCTGGTCGCTCGTACACGTCTGTGATGGAGCCATCGCGGTCCACTCTGCTGAGCTTGCCGACGGGAGGCTCACCGAAGACGGTATGGGTAACCAGTACGGACTTGTTTGTGCCGACAGCGAGACTCAGCGGCAGCCCCAGTCCGTCAGCCAAGGGATCGTCAAGCGGGGACGAAGAACCGCCTGCCGACGCGGGTGTAATGGGAATAGCCAGCATCGCTGCGAGGCAGGCGATGATGGGTATCTTTTTGTTCATGTCCGTCTCCGGGATTGAAGTGCACCCCATGGCGGGGCCGGGCAATGAGACCATGGTCAGCGCTGTGCTGAATGAACCCCCGGCGCTAGGTTAGTCCCGCGAAAGGGACGACGTCGACGTTATTTCCCCCTAATGTGCCCCCTGTCTGACGCCGCAATCAAGGCCGTCGTGGCTAGGATCGATCTATGACCCACGCGAGTGACCCACACGATGCCACGCCCTTCCTGGAGCAGGCCGTTGATCTGGCCGTCCGCAACGTCGCCGACGGTGGCGGCCCGTTTGGTGCGCTGGTGGTGACCCGAGACGGGCAGGTTTATGAAGGCACTAACCGCGTTACCCGCGACAACGACCCCACAGCCCATGCAGAAGTGGTTGCCATCCGTTCGGCGGCAGCCTCAGGCGCCACGTTCGACTTGAGCGGGGCAGTGCTGTATGCCAGCTGCGAGCCGTGCCCGCTCTGCCTTGCCGCCGCGCTCTGGGCCCGAGTTGACCGGGTCTATTTTGCGGCCGACCGCCACGGTGCAGCCGCGGCCGGCTTTGACGACGCCGTTTTTTATGACTACTTCAACGGAACCCGTCCGGAACTGCTGCCGGTCGCCCAAGCGGCCATTCCGACGTCGGACGCTCCGTTTGACGCGTGGCGCCGCAACGCGGAACGTTCGGAATACTGACCAGGTGCCGGGTCAGGAATCTTTGCGTTCAGGCAGCCTGCCGACGCCCTCCACCAAATCGTCGCGGGTACCGCACAGTGCGATCCGCACCCAGCCTTCGCCAATCGAGCCAAAGGCGGTCCCTGGCGCGAGCGCGACGCCGGAATCGGCGAGGAACCGGCGGGTCCAGCTACGGACGTCCCCGTCGCTGACATGGGAGACGTCGGCCCAAAGGTAGAAGGCTCCCTGCGCACTCAAGTACGGGATGCCCTTGGCTTCGAGCACGGCCGAGGCCGCATCGCGGTTCGCCCGGTAATGGGCATGGGCGTCCCGTACGTACTCCTGCGGCCCGGTCAGAGCCGCGAGCGCGGCATACTGCGAGGGGGAAGCTACGCAGGAGACAATCGCTTCCATCACGTTGTTCATCTTCTGCTCCAGCCCCGGCGGACAGACCAGGGCGCCGATCCTCAGGCCGGTGAGGCCATACGTCTTCGAGAGAGTCAGCGACGTGAACACGCGCGCCTCGCCGGGCACGTCGCTGTCGAACCGGGCCGGGCTGACGTGGGGGACATCGTATGTGAAGGCTTCGTAGCATTCGTCGGAAATGATCCAGAGATCGCGCTTGCGGGCCAGGTCCACAAGTTGCCGGGTCAGGTCCTCGTCGAGGACGGCGCCCAGCGGGTTGGACGGGGAGTTCAGGATGAGCACCCGGGTCCGGTCAGTGATGAGGGCCTCGATGTCCTGGATCCGCGGCTGGAAGTCATGCTCGGGATACAGCGGGTAGCCCACCGGCACGGCATTCAGGAGCCGGCTGGTCATGGCGAATGTGGGGTAGCCGGGGTTGGGGATCAGGATCTCGTCACCGGGGGAGAGCAGGAGGCTCATGGCGAAGTGCAGGCCCTGCTGCGCGCCGTCCACCACGTAGACGCGCTCGGCACCAAGGCCGTTGTTGAGTCCGGCGCGTTCACGGAACCTGGCGGCGAACGCTTCACGTAGGGCCGGGAGGCCGGCGTTGGGCGTGTAATTCGTCTCGTCCCGGTCAAGGCACGCCATGCCGGCTTCCAGGATGTGGCGGGGGAGCGCGAAGCCCGGCTCGCCGATGCTCAGGACGATGGCCCCGGGGGTATGCCAGGCGGCCTCGGTGATTTCGCGGATCTGGTTGACGGGGACGTCGCGCGCGTGCGCCGCAAGCTCAGGCATGGATGCCATCCTAGCCGCCACCGGAATCCAGCCCCGGAGTGGCCACACCGGAGCGGCCACACCGGAGCGGCCGCACCGGGGCGGGGGCTAGGGACAGGGCTTGTGGGCAAGGGCCGCGGCCAGCGCCGATATACTGGGAAGCGTGCTTTCTGGACTGGTGATAGTGGACAAACCGCAGGGATGGACCAGCCATGATGTGGTTGGTCGGATGCGGCGTCTCGCCGGGACCCGGAAAGTGGGGCACGCCGGCACCCTCGATCCCATGGCTACCGGCGTCCTGGTGGTCGGCATCAACAAGGCCACCCGGCTCCTGACCTACATCGTGGGCACGTCCAAGACGTACACGGCAACCATCCGGCTGGGCCAGTCCACCATCACGGACGACGCCGAAGGTGACGTGATTGCCGCCGCCAGTGCCGCCGCCGTCGCCGACGAAGCAATTCACGACGGCGTCGCCGCCCTCACCGGTGAAATCCAGCAGGGGCCAAGCAGCGTCAGCGCCATTAAGGTCAACGGCGAGCGCGCCTACGCCCGGGTCCGCTCCGGTGAAGAGGTTAAGCTCGCGGCGCGCCCGGTCACCATCCACCGTTTCGAAGTTCACGCCATCAACCGGGAAACCGGCGGCGACGTTGTGGACATTGATGTCACCGTTGAGTGCTCCTCGGGTACATACATCCGGGCCCTCGCCCGCGACCTCGGCGACGGGCTGGGAGTGGGCGGCCACCTGACCGCACTCCGCCGGACCCACGTTGGCCCGTACTCGCTGGATCAGGCTCGGACGCTGGAACAGCTGGCCGAGGAGCTGAACGTCCTGGAAATGTCCCAGGCTGCCCGGGCGCTGATGCCCAACCGCGAACTCACGGCGGAGGAGACCACCGAGATTTCCTTCGGACGCCGGATCGCAGCGGGAGCGGAAGCAGGCGATCCCGCGGCTGCCACCACGGAACACCCTGCGGCAGCGTTCGCGCCCAACGGCAGCCTCGTGGCGCTCCTGGCGGACTCCGGAAACTTTGCCAAGCCTGTCCTGGTATTCGCGCCGGGCAACGGTGCGTCCGAAAAAACTGCGCCCCAGAATGCTGCGCCCGAGAATGTTGTGCCCGAAGATGCTGCGGGCGGGGACGCCTAGGCATGGACGCCTATTTCTACATCATCCTGGTGGTCGGCCTGCTCTCCAGCGGAATCTGCCTCGGTGCCGGCATCCTGAAAAAAGCCCCCAACGATCTCACCATCCTGTCCGTTGCCGCCGTCGAGCTGGCACTGCTGGTTTACCTGGTGGGTTCGATCGTGCGGGTGATCGCGGGCGAACCGATTGCCGGGGAAGCCTGGGAATTCTGGGGATACCTGGCCACGGCGATGCTCCTGCCGCCGGCAGCCGTGTACTGGTCCATCCTGGAACGGACACGCTGGAGCAACTTTGTCCTCGCCGCCGTCGGGGTCACGGCCTTGGTGATGGCCGCCCGCATGAACCAGATCTGGTACTGAAATGGAAGAAGTACGCAACGTGAAAGCACCTCGTTCCGAAGCAGCCCGTGCCAAGGCCGATGCCAAGGCCGGCGTCAAGGACACTCGGAACACCGGCCCCGGACGCCTGCTCATTGCCGTCTATGCAGTGTTTGCCATTTCGGCCACCGCACGCGCCGGTTACCAGATCCTGACCAAGTTCTCCGAAGCCCCGCTCGCCTACCTGCTTTCCGCGTTCGCGGCGCTGGTCTACGTGGTGGCAACGGTGTCCCTGGCCAAGCCCGGCCGCACCTGGTTCAAGATCTCGCTGGCCGCTGTCCTGGTGGAGCTTGTCGGAGTGCTGGTGGTGGGGGCGTTGAGCGTGTTTGATTCTGTGGCGTTCCCGCATGAGACCGTCTGGTCCCTTTTTGGCCGGGGGTATGCGTTCATTCCGCTGCTGCTGCCTGTTCTGGGTCTGGTGTGGCTGTACCGGCGGCGGCCGAACCAGCAGTAAGCCTCATCAGCGACCGGCCGGGGCCGAGGCTTAGCCTCACTTCTTCGGCGGACCGGCGAGTACCGGCAAGCGGGTACCAGGAAGGCTACCGGACATGTCCGCGCGTGCCATCCAGTTGGCCCGGCGCCGTCCGGCAGCAGTACTGAATGCGGGTAATCTTAGAGAGTTCCGGCGCCGGTGCGTTCGGAGAGATGTCAGTTTTAGGCAGTAGAAGGCGAGGGTGATGGTCTACATCTGGAACGATCCGTCCGAGGTCCCGGCGGACTTTGGTCCGTCCGTTGTCACTTTTGGCAACTTCGACGGCGTCCATCGCGGGCACCAGCAAGTGCTTTCCGAGCTCATCCGCTCGGCCCGCCTCAACAAGACCAAGGCCGTTGCCGTCACCTTTGACCCGCACCCGGCCCTGATCCACCGCCCGGAGTCCGCGCCCGAAATGATCATGGGCCTGCAGGACAAACTGGTGGCATTAGGGGAGCTGGGCCTGGATGCCATTTTGGTGATGAAGTACTCGCTGAACCTGGCCAGCCTCACCCCTGAGGAATTTGTGGGCCAGGTCCTGGTGGACAGCCTGCACGCCAGCCACGTGGTGATTGGTCACGATTCCCGATTCGGCCGCGGCAACTCCGGTGACCTTGACACCATGAAGCAGCTCGGCGAAAAGTTCAACTTCGACGTCCAGGTCATCAGCGAGTTCGGTTCGGAAGGCTACCCGTTGCATAACGACGGCGGCACGGACCGCCGCTGTTCCTCCACCTGGGTGCGTGAAGCATTGCAGGAGGGCGACGTCGCCACCGCCGCCGCGGTGCTGGGACGACCACACCGTATGCGCGGCGAGGTTGTACACGGTGCTGCCCGCGGCCGCGTACTCGGGTTCCCCACCGCTAACCTTGCCCACGAGGCCACCGGGTTCATCCCCGCGGACGGCATCTACGCCGGCTGGCTGGTGGACCAGGCCGGCACACGCTGGCCGGCCGCCATCTCGGTGGGGTCCAATCCCACGTTCGACGGCGTCAGCCGCCAGGTCGAAGCCCATGTGATCGACCGTCCGCATGAGGCCGTGGAGGATTTCGATCTGTACGGCCAGACAGTAGTGGTCGAATTCGTGGCTCGGCTCCGCGGCATGGTGGCCTACCGTGGGCCGGAGGCGCTTGTTGACCAGATGCGCCTGGACGTTATTCAGGCCCACGATCTCCTGGTGCGGCGCTGACCGGGTCCCGCCCGCAACGAACACCCAGAGAGGCAGCACAATGGCCGTCGAGAAGAACACCCGCAAACTGGACAAAGGCATAGTCCGCGATTTCAGTTCCCGGATGAGCTACGCGTCCTACCTCCAGCTGCCCACCCTGCTCAGCGCACAGCAACCTGTCAGCACGCCCGAACACCACGACGAACTGCTGTTCATCATCCAGCACCAGACCACCGAGCTGTGGCTGAAGCTGGTGCTGCACGAGCTCCGGAGCGCCGCGGCCTGGCTGCGCGCAGACGATCTCGGCTCCGCCCTCAAAGGCATCGCCCGGGTCAAACACATCCAAAAGACCCTGACGGAGCAATGGTCTGTCCTGGCCACGCTGACGCCCACGGAGTACTCCCAGTTCCGCGGGTTCCTGGGCAACTCCTCCGGATTCCAGTCCAGTCAATACCGGGCCGTGGAGTTTATCCTCGGCAACAAGAACCGAAAAATGCTGCCGGTCTTCGAATCGGACCCGGAAGCGCACGCCATGCTGGAGGACGTGCTTAAGGCGCCCAGCATCTATGACGAGTTCCTGGCCTACCTGGCCCGGCAGGGCTTCGACGTGCCACAGTCCGTGCTCGAACGGGACGTCACCCGCGCCCACGAGTTCTGCCCGGAGTTGGTTCCGCTGTTCAAGCACATCTACGAAAACGCCGCCGCCAACTGGGGCGCGTACGAGGCCTGCGAGGAACTGGTGGACCTTGAAGACAATTTCCAGCTCTGGCGGTTCCGGCACCTGCGCACCGTCCAGCGGACCATCGGGATGAAATCGGGAACCGGGGGATCCAGCGGCGCTGCCTTCCTGCAAAAGGCCCTTGAGCTCACCTTCTTCCCGGAACTGTTCGCGGTACGGACGGAGATCGGCCAGTGAGCAGCGCAATGAACGCGAACATGGAGAACCACGCCGCCGCCGACCTCCTTGAGCAGGCCGCGCAACTGGATGCAGGCGACCCGTTGGCGCGCTACCGCGGCCTCTTCATCGGGACGGACACGGACCTTTCCTACCTCGACGGCAATTCCCTGGGCCGCCCGCTGAAGCGGACACAACGGGACATCAGCACCTTTATCGAGGAAGGTTGGGGCGGCCGGCTCATCCGTGGCTGGGATGAGGAATGGCTGGACCTGCCCCAGACCATCGGCGATCAGCTGGGCCGCGCTGTCCTCGGCGCAGCCCCGGGCCAGACCGTCATCGCCGACTCAACCACAGTGGTGCTCTACAAACTGATCCGCGCTGCGCTGGCCACCGTGGCTGACCCCGCCCGCACCGAAATCGTCCTGGACACGGACAACTTCCCCACGGACCGCTACCTGGTCGAGGGCATCGCCCGCGAGGAAGGACTCACCCTGCGGTGGATCGAAGCCGATCCTGCGTCCGGCGTCACCGTCGAACAGGTGCGGGACGCCACCGGCCCGGCCACCGCCGTCGTACTTTTGAGCCACGTGGCCTACCGCTCAGGCTTCCTGGCGGACCTTCCGGGCATCACGGAAGTTGCACACGGCGCGGGGGCGCTGGTGGTCTGGGACCTGTGCCACTCCGCCGGATCCGTGGAGCTGGACCTGGACGGGGCAAACGTGGATTTTGCCGCGGGCTGCACCTACAAGTACCTCAACGGGGGACCGGGCTCGCCGGCGTTCGCCTACGTCAATCGCAGGCACCTGCCCGGACTGAAGCAGCCGATCTGGGGCTGGATGGGACGCAAGGACGCGTTCGAGATGGCCGCAGGCTACGAGCCGGCGCCCGGGATCCGGAGTTTCCTCAGCGGCACTCCGGCCATCTTCGGGATGCTGGCAATGCGGGGGACCCTGGACCTCATCGAAGAGGCCGGCATGGCTGCCATCCGGGAGAAGTCCCTGAAACTCACGGCCTACGCCGTTCAGCTGTTTGAGGCGTGGCTGGAACCGGCGGGCGTGGAGCTGGCGTCGCCGCGGGACCCGGAGCTTCGCGGGAGCCACATCACCCTGGATCATCCGGCGTTCCGGAACGTGACGGCGGCGCTGTGGGAACAGGACGTCATCCCGGACTTCCGCGCACCACATGGGATCCGCGTCGGGTTGTCGCCCTTGAGTACCAGCTTCGCGGAGCTGTTCCGGGGGATGGCCGCCATCCGGGATCAGCTGCGTCGCTGAGCGGCCGCCTTTTCGGGGACTGCCTTTTGGTGACGGCCGCGGCTGTTTCGACAAGATTGCGGCGGGGCCGGTAAACTAACAGATGGATCCGGCTGCAGTCCGTGGCGGCTGGTTCCTGCCATGTGTGGAAATTCCCTGGTTTCCGGGGGATTCCCGCGCGGGTAGTCCCGGCAGTGAAGTACTGAATCGGGCCTCACGGCACATCTCTAGGAGTTATTGTGGCACTTGACGCCGCTGTAAAGCAGTCCATCATCCAGGATTTCGCAACGTCCGAGGGCGACACCGGTTCGCCGGAGGTCCAGGTTGCAGTCCTGACTCAGCGGATCAAGGATCTGACTGAGCACATGAAGGTGCACAAGCACGATTACCACACCCAGCGCGGTCTGCTGGCCATGGTTGGTCGTCGCAAGCGTATGCTCACCTACCTCAAGAACACTGACATCACCCGCTACCGTGCGCTCATCGAACGTCTCGGCCTGCGCCGCTAGTCAGCTTTAAGGGGCGGCCCCTTCCGTGACGGAAAGGGCCGCCTTCTTCAGAAGAAAATTAAACAGGAGGATCAACCGCATCACGCATTCGCGGTCCTCGGTAGTGATCCCCGGGAACGGCTTCGAAGAATGAAGCCCTCGGCCCGTGGGTCTCGATCGATGACCGGGTGCAGTGCAGGCCAGTAGACAGATGCTGGACTGGGTTGATGCGGCTGGACTCCGTGAAACAAGAAACGGAGGTGACTCTCTTGGAGGGTCCCGAAATCCAGTTCTCAGAAGCAGTCATTGACAATGGCCGCTTTGGCAAGCGTGTAATCCGCTTTGAAACCGGCCGTCTTGCCAAGCAGGCAGCCGGCGCAGCCATGGTGTACATCGACGAAGACACCGCGCTGCTGTCCGCCACCACCGCAGGCAAGCACCCGCGCGAAGGCTTCGACTTCTTCCCGCTGACGGTTGACGTTGAAGAGCGTATGTACGCCGCCGGCCGTATCCCGGGCTCGTTCTTCCGCCGCGAAGGCCGCCCGTCCACCGAGGCCATCCTGGCCTGCCGCCTTATGGACCGCCCGCTGCGTCCGGCCTTCGTCAAGGGCCTGCGCAACGAGGTCCAGATCGTGGTGACCGTCCTGGCCATCAACCCCGACGAGCTCTACGACGTGGTGGCCATCAACGCCTCCTCCATGTCCACCCAGTTGTCCGGTCTGCCGTTCTCCGGCCCGATCGGCGGCGTCCGCGTTGCCCTCGTCGCTGACGAGCACGGTTCACAGTGGGTTGCTTTCCCCAAGCACTCCCAGCTCGAGAACTCCGTGTTCAACATGGTTGTAGCCGGCCGTGTTGCCGGTGACGACGTCGCCATCATGATGGTCGAAGCCGAGGCAACCGACAACTCCTGGAACCTCATCAAGGAACAGGGCGCCACCGCTCCCACCGAAGAGGTTGTCTCCGAGGGCCTCGAGGCTGCCAAGCCGTTCATCAAAGCACTCTGCGACGCCCAGGCTGACCTGGCTGCACGCGCTGCCAAGCCCACCGTTGAGTTCCCGGTCTTCCTGGACTACCAGGATGACGTCTACGCCGCTGTTGAGTCGGCTGCCGCTGAGAAGCTGGCCGCTGTCTTCCAGATCGCCGACAAGCAGGAACGCGATGTTGCAACGGATTCGCTCAAGGACGAAGTCACTGCTTCCCTGGCCGGCCAGTTCGAAGGCCGCGACAAGGAGCTGTCCGCAGCATTCCGCTCGGTCACCAAGCAGGTTGTGCGCCAGCGCATCCTCAAGGACCAGATCCGCATCGACGGCCGAGGCCTGACGGACATCCGCCAGCTCACCGCCGAGGTTGAGGTTCTGCCCCGCGTGCACGGCTCGGCAATCTTCGAGCGCGGCGAAACCCAGATCATGGGTGTCACCACGCTGAACATGCTCAAGATGGAACAGCAGATCGATTCGCTGTCGCCCGTCACGCGCAAGCGCTACATGCACAACTACAACTTCCCGCCGTACTCCACTGGCGAGACCGGCCGCGTGGGTTCGCCCAAGCGCCGCGAAATCGGCCATGGCGCCCTCGCAGAGCGCGCCATCATGCCGGTGCTGCCGTCCCGCGAGGAATTCCCCTACGCGATCCGCCAGGTGTCTGAGGCTCTCAGCTCCAACGGTTCGACGTCGATGGGTTCGGTCTGCGCTTCGACGCTGTCCCTGCTCAATGCAGGCGTGCCGCTGAAGGCAGCTGTTGCAGGTATCGCCATGGGCCTGGTCTCCGACCAGGTTGACGGCCAGACCCGTTACGCAGCCCTGACCGATATCCTCGGCGCCGAAGATGCCTTCGGCGACATGGACTTCAAGGTTGCCGGCACCGCCGAATTCGTTACGGCCATCCAGCTGGACACGAAGCTCGACGGCATCCCCGCGTCCGTGCTGGCAGCAGCGCTGAAGCAGGCCCGCGAAGCCCGCCTGCACATCCTTGACGTCCTGAACTCCGCGATCGACACCCCGGATGAGCTCTCCGAGTTCGCGCCGCGCGTCATCGCGGTCAAGATCCCGGTTGACAAGATCGGCGAGGTCATTGGGCCCAAGGGCAAAATGATCAACCAGATCCAGGAAGACACCGGCGCCGACATCTCCATCGAGGACGACGGCACGGTCTACATTGGCGCCACCAACGGTCCGTCTGCTGACGCAGCACGCTCCGCCATCAACGCCATTGCCAACCCGCAGATCCCGGAAATCGGCGAGCGTTACCTGGGTACGGTCGTGAAGACCACCACCTTCGGTGCCTTCATTTCCCTGACTCCGGGCAAGGACGGCCTGCTGCACATCTCCGAGCTGCGCAAGCTGGCCAACGGCAAGCGCGTGGACAACGTTGATGACGTGGTTTCCGTCGGCCAGAAGATCCAGGTGGAAATCACCAAGATCGATGACCGCGGAAAGCTGTCGCTGTCCCCCGTAGTGGCTGAAGAAGAAGGCGCCGAGAGCGTTGACGCTTCCGCCGCAGAGGGCGCTGCCGAAGCGGAGTAGTCCACTGACGCGGAGTAGCATCCTCCTCCATACAGCATGAATCGGCGGGGCCGGTGGATGATCCACCGGCCCCGCCGCTGTTACGATGGCAGCCAGATCCGGCTGCCGCTCCTGAAAGGCTTCAATGACTGTTGTACCCCTGCCGCTTGAGCAGAACCAGCCCGGCGACACCCTGGTCCACGGCTCCGACGGCGGTTCTGTTGTCCGGCGTTCGGTGCTGCCGGGCGGCGTGCGGGTGCTCACCGAAGCGATGCCGGGCCAGCGTTCGGCGACCATCGGTTTCTGGGTGGGCGTCGGGTCACGCGATGAAGCCCCGGGCCAGCACGGCTCCACGCATTTCCTGGAGCACCTGCTGTTCAAGGGGACCAAGCGCCGCACAGCCCTGGAGATCGCCTCGGCCTTTGACGAGGTGGGCGGGGAGTCCAACGCAGCCACGGCCAAGGAGAGCACGTGCTATTTCGCGCGGGTGCTGGACACGGACCTGCCCATGGCCATCGACGTCATTGCCGACATGATCACCGGCGCCGTCCTGGATCCGGCCGAGATGGAGCAGGAGCGCGACGTCATCCTGGAGGAAATTGCCATGGACAGCGATGACCCCACGGACGTGGCGCATGAAAACTTTGTGGCTGCCGTCCTGGGCACCCACCCGCTGGGCCGCCCCATCGGCGGCACGCCCGCCGCGATCCGCGCCGTCGCCCGTGACTCCGTCTGGGAGCACTACCGCCGTTACTACCGCCCGGATGAGCTGGTCATCACCGCCGCCGGGGGCCTGGAGCACGACGTCGTCTGCAGCCTTGTGGTGGACGCCCTCCACACTGCCGGGTGGTCACTTGAGCCGGACGCCGCCCCGGTGGATCGCCGCTCCACCGAGCGGGCGGACATCACCGGCACTGCAGGACTGCATGTGGTCAAGCGTGCGGTGGAGCAGGCGAATATCATCATGGGCTGCCCCACGATTGTGGCCACCGATGAACGTCGCTACGTCATGAGCGTCCTCAACGCCGTCTTGGGCGGCGGGATGTCCTCGCGGCTGTTCCAGGAAATCCGCGAAAAGCGTGGCCTGGTGTACTCCACGTACTCCTTTGCCTCCTCCTACGCCGACGCTGGCTACTTCGGGATGTACGCAGGGTGCACTCCGTCCAAGGTCCGCCAGGTGCTGGACCTGCTGGGGCTGGAGCTGGACAAGCTTGCCGAAGGCGGAATCTCCGACGACGAACTGCGCAAGGCCGTGGGCCAGCTGTGCGGTGGCATTGTCCTGGCACTTGAGGACACGGGTTCCCGCATGTCCCGACTCGGCCGCGCTGAACTGGTGTCCGGTGAATACCAGGACATCGACGAGACCCTGCGCCAGATCAAGGCGGTCACCGCGCGGGAGGTCCAGGAGCTTGCCAGGGAACTGGCAGCCGCCCCGCGGACTGTCACCGTGGTGGGTCCATTCGCAGAGTCCGAAACCTTCGGTCTCTGACCGGCAGGCTTGCGCCCGCCATAATGAACCTATGAACCTTCCGCAGCCGGGCACGGTGCACGCCGTCCTGGAGAACTTCCTGGGCCATTGGCGCGGCACCACCCGGCTGGACGCGTCGGCCTGGGGGCCCAAGCGCACGGCCTCGGCGGAAATCAGTTACACCAGGGCAGCCGGGGGCTACGCCGTCGTGCAAAGTTACAGACACACCGAAGCTGATGGCACGCACTTTGAAGGCCACGGCGTTTTTACTGTCGACCGCGACCACAACGACATCCTCTGGTACCACGTGGACAGCATGGGCCTGCCGCCGGGAGCTCCGGCCCGCTGCACTTGGGTGGACGGTGTGCTGCGCGTGGAACGCCACAGTGACCGGGGGACTGCCCGCAATACTTTCCGCGTGGACAACGACGTGCTGATCCACACCGCCGAGTTGCGCCTCGGCGAGGGCCAGGACTTTGTCCCGTTCATGACCTCCGAGTGCCGCCGCGTCTGACCCCATCCCGCCCCCGCGCGAACGGACACTTGAGCCCCTGCTGGTTGGCAGGCCCGCAGGTTGGCGCGAGAGGCCAGTTAAGACCCCTGCTTCTGCGCGAACGGACACTTGGGGCCCCTGCAGAATTCCGACCGTCAGCCGGCTGATTCCAGAATCCTTGTCCGCGGAGCGCCGTTCAAGGCTGGCGCCGCGGAGGAGGAATTCCACACCCTACTTTTCAGGTTCGCCAGCATTTGCTCAGCCTGGCCGCGTTCGTTGAAATCGAGTTCCACCACCACGTAGTGGGAATCATCCACAGGCTGGGAAATCCGGTGGCTGACGACTCCGGAGGCCGCGCGGTCCACCGGATCCCGGTCGAAGGCTTCTTTCCACATGCCAAAGTCCTTTATGCCATGTTCGATTTGCAGTGTGTACATTGCTGCTTCTCCTTAGCTGATCGTATTAGTTGATCGCACTTATTTGCCTCCGTGCTGTCCAACCCATGGCTCCTGTCCTGGGACAGCCGCACGGTTCCGCTGCGTCGCGTACTGTCACGTTAACCGCCGGCCGATGTGGCCGGTATCCCAGAAATCTAGGGTCTTGGTAGAAAACCCCGGCGCTGCCTACAGAGTGCATACTGGGGGAATGACCCCCGGCAGGCCCTGGAACAGGAGCCTTGAACGGATCCGGCTCATCGGCGACTCCGCCCCGGATCACCACTCGTTACGCACTGCCGTGCTCGCTGAGTTGGGCCGGGTGCTTCCGTTCAGTGCTTTCGTGTGGCCGCTCTCAGATCCGCTGACGGCGACGGGCATGTCGCCCATTGCCAGAATTCCGTGCCCGGACGAACTGCCGTTGCTGATCAGGCTCAAGTATCTGACGCTGGCAGGTCGGTGGACGCAGTTGGCGATCAGCCCGTCGCCAGTGACGACGCTGCTGCGCGAAACTGCCGGCAATCCATCACGGAGCCTGGTGTGGGAGGGACTTATGAAGCGCTACGGAGTGACCGATGTCCTGTTCGCAGTGCTGGCGGACAAGCACGGCTGCTGGGGTTGGATTGACCTCTGGCGAACGGCGCAGGACGATCCTTTTACTGCCGACGAAGTGGGATACATCGCTGCCGTGACGCGTGAGGGTCATGCCCGCCCTTCGTCGTTCGATAGCCGGGCAATTTCTCCTGGTGGTGCCTGACGGACGCGACCCCGCAGGACACGAGGTGGTCCGTGTGGGGGCGTCAGCCATCGGCGAACGTCCTGGGCCGGACTTGCCTCAGCAGGCAGTGCTGACTCTGGATGCGGATATGGCGGTGGTGGGTGGAACTGCTTCTGTGGAGGAGTGGCTGGGACTGCTTCAGGCTGGCCCGCATCCCTTTCAACGTGTACCGGCCGAGGTTCTCAACGTGGCTGCCCAGTTGCTGGCGCGTGAGGCGGGCGTGGATCGTCATCCTGCGTCCGCCCGTGTGCACATAGGGTCGGGCCAGTGGGCTCTGCTCCAGGCCAGCCGGATGGACTCCACCGGCACGGCGGCCATTCCGCCATTGGCCGTCACCATCCAGGCCTGCCCTCCGGCGGCGAGGCTTGATATGTTCGCCCGGAGCTTCGGGCTGACAACGCGGCAGCGGGAATTGTTGGAGCTTGCCGCCTGCGGCGCCGACACCAACGCCATGGCTGACGCCTTGGGGATCGGGGCCTATACCGTCCAGGATCAGTTCAAGCAGATTTTCGAGACATGCGGCGTCCATAGCCGTGCGACGTTGTTGGCCCTGGCGATGGGAACGGCCGAGTAACCGAACCCGCCTTCACCTCTGTGCCGGTGGCAGGCTTGTGTCCAGGTCCAGGTCCAGGTCCAGGTCGAGTTCCAGGTCCGCGTCCAAGACCGCACCGGTGTCGATGCCGGTGTTGGTCATGGGGATGTTTGATGGCCAGTCTGGTGGTTCCCAGTCGGGGTGTTCGCTGGCGTAGTGGCGTCCGGTGGGTGATATCCAGCCGGGTGGTTCGTTCTTGGTGGCTGTTGTGGGTGTCCAGGCTGTGGTGTGTCTTAGTCTGTGGTGTTTGGGGCAGGGCTGGCCGAGGATACTGATTCCGGTGCTGCCGCCGTGGGCCCAGGCGAGAATATCGTCTGCTTCGTTGTCCAAGGACTGGTTGCTGCAGCCGGGGAACGGGCACTTCCCGTCCCGCAGCCGTAGCCATTGGCGTTGGGCTTTCGTGAGTCGGTAGCTGGTTCTACCGATTTCCAGCGGTGCGCCGTCGCGTGGGTCGGTCAGGACTCGGTGGAAGGACTCGGCGCCGTCGGCAATGAGCTTGCGGGCCATGGACGGCGGGATCGGGCCGTAGCCGTCCAACATGGCGGGCGCCTGAGTGAAGCCCAGCAGCGACATCACCGGGACCGTGACCAGCACCTGCGCCTGCGGCGACGGAACACCATCGGCACGACGGCTGCTCATTTCCCCACCCTCATCACCGGTTCCGCCGAGGAGCCACGTGGCTGCGATGTCTGCGCGGATCTGGCCGATGGTCCGGTCCTCATGAGGTCCTTGGAGCGCTCTGCCTGCGGCGGTGGTGCGGTCCCAGATCCCCGCGGCCTGATCGGCGGGAAGGTAGGCGGAGAGCCAGGCCATGCCGTCACGGTCCGGGGCGTACTCCACCCGCCGGTCGGCGGCACTCCTTATGTGGCGCTTTTCGATGCTAACCGGGTGATGCCGTTCCCGCCAGGTGCGGGCTTTGTGCCGGAACCGCCCGGGGACGAGCCCACCGGCCGGACACCCCCGCGCTGGGTTAACCGCGTCGGGGTCCAGGAAATGCGCCTCCAACGCCGCAGCCGCCAGCCGGTCAAGGTTGGTGGTTTCGTCGACCATGACCCTCGCGTGCTGCCACGAAATCTGCCCTGCCTGCAGCGCGGATAGGGTCAGGGGCAGCCTGGTGGTGAGTTGGTGGGCCTCGGCCAATAGCGCCCCAGCGGACCGTTCGCTCACCGTTAGCACGCATGCCACCTCCGCGACCACGGCCATCTCTTGCCCGGTGTTGTCCTCAGGTGACGTGGCCGGACCCGCCAGGGCTTGGGCAGCGTCGTCATAGTCGTCGACTGCCTGGACTTTGAGGCCCGCCATCTTTGCCTCCGCGCAAGCGACTTCAGCCAAGGTCATCAGGGCATTATTCGCCCTCCGGCGCAGCGGATCAGAGTCCCGGGAACCTGAGGATTCGGCAGCTTCACGGATGACAACAGCAAGCCGAGCGACGGAAGCCTCGATGGCCTCTAACGCCTCCACAGCTGCTCTGCGATCCATACCTCAAGCGTCACAGGTGGGTCTGACAAAAACCGCGTAGACGAATGCCTATGTGCATAACTCAGAAGCCACGCGAGCCTCTGTGAAGGTGATCAGGACTATGGATCCGGCAGCTTCGGCGGGAAGGGACACTTACGGCCCTGGGATCGGGGGCCTCTACTGTCCGTCGCGCCAAGGTCCTGGGCCTCAAGGATCCATTCGCACGGTCTGAAGGGTGCCCTACCCGCCAGCGAACGGAGGCAGCACGTCAACCACATCGCCCGGATTTAACACAGTCGTGCGGTCCCTGACGGCCACCTCGTTGAGCAGGAAACTGCTCCGGGACAGGATGCGTTGCAGAGGAGGAGTGCCGGCAGGGGGCTCGGCGCGGTCCACAGCCAGGACTGCCTGCAGCAGGCCGGCCACTGTGGTCCCCGACGCGAGATCAAAGAACTCCTCTTCGACTCCAGCGGCAGCGCGTGCGGCAGCGAAGTAACGAACGTTCAAGAATTCAGCCTCCGATGGCGCTCATGCTGCGGTCCGGCTGGACAAAGTCCGCTGCGCCGAGACCTGTGTGGTCCATGCCGTGGGCCTTTGGCTTGACCCACATGGCGTCCTGCCAGCGTTCGGCCAGGGCCTGATCACTGGCACCGTCCCGCAGCAGACCCAAGAGATCAAACTCCTCACGGGAGAACAGGCAGCTCATGATCTTGCCCTCGGCTGTGATCCGTGTGCGACGGCAGTCGGAGCAGAACGGCTCCGTGACGGACGCGATGATGCCCACGGTGCCGAGCGCCGGCCCGGGGGCTTCCGGCGCCGCCTCCACGCCTTCCGGCCGAGGCCCGCCAGCGGCAGGCACAAGTCCCTCGGTACCCAGCGCCGGACCATCCGGCCCCGCGGTCCCGGCCGTCCGGCGTCGTACTTCAAAGCGTTCTGCGGGGGCTCCATCGCGGGCGCGGGGATCGGGACTCAACACAAAGTCGTGCGAGAGCAGGGAGCGGATCTCGGCCGCCGTGATCATGTTCCGCCGCGTCCAGCCGTGATCCGCATCAAGGGGCATCTGCTCGATGAAGCGCAGTTCGTAGCCGCGGTCCAGCGCCCAGGCCAGGAGGGACGGCGACTCGGTATCGTTGATGCCCCGCATCAGCACGGCGTTGAGTTTGACGGGGCCCAGCCCGGCCGCCCAGGCGGCGTCGACGCCCGCAAGCACGCGGTCCAGGAAGGGGCGCCGGGTCAGCTTGGTGAAAGTTTCTTCGTGCAGCGAATCCAGCGAGACATTGATGCGGGTCAGGCCCGCGGCCTTAAGCGCGGCAGCCTTTTTGTCCAGGCCCACGCCGTTGGTGGTCATGGAGATCGGCAGCTCCGGATGATTGCTTCGCAGGGCCGCGAGGATGTCAATCAGGTCCGCCCGGACCAGAGGCTCCCCGCCGGTCAGGCGCAGTTCGCGGACACCGAGCAGGTCCACACCAATCCGGACAATCCGCACGATCTCCTCGGCGGACATCACGGCCTGCTTCGACAGCCATTCAAGCCCCTCTGCAGGCATGCAGTAGGTGCAGCGCAGGTTGCATTTGTCCGTCAGCGACAGCCTCATGTCCGTGGCCCGGCGGCCGTACTGGTCCAGCAGCCCCTGCGGCGTGCCGGCCGGCCGGGCAAGCGGCAGGCCCGGCCCTGCACCTTCCCGGGGTTGCGGCATGCCTAGCTGAACAGTCATGAATTCAGGCTACGCCACCTTTACCCTTGGATCACGCCCATGACGCCCGGGATCCGGTCCATCGCCCGAAATCCATCCGAACGGTGGCGAAGTCCGGCGCTGCCGTGGCGCGGCGAACCTATGCTGGAGAGGTGAACAGCTCCCAGCCCCTGCAGGAAACGGCCGACGACGGCGCCACCTCTTCAGGGCGTTCGGGAACCGACGGTGCCGCTCAAGGCAGCCGCCGCTGGGCCGCTGTGTCGGGAGCCGTGGCCGCGGGCGCCGCCGTCGTAATAGGGGAGCTGCTGGCAGGTCTGTTCAGTCCGTCCCTCTCGCCCCTGACGGCAGTAGGCGGGGCCATGATCGATGCTGTTCCGCCGGGTGTGAAGGACTGGGCCATCTCCCTTTTCGGCACCGCCGATAAAGCGGTGTTCGTGGCCGGGATGCTCCTGGTTATCGCAGCAGTCGGGGCGTTGGCCGGAATTCTGGAACAGCGCAGGCGGTTTGCCGGTGCAGCGGTGATTGCTGTTTTTGGGCTTGTAGGCCTTAGCGCGGTCCTTACCCGCGCCCAGATGACCCCGGCCGCGGCTGTAGTGCCACTGGCCGCTGCATTGGCAGGTGCGCTCCTGCTGGGATGGCTGATCCGCCGCCTCCACGAAGGGCTCCCGGCCGGCGCAGCCGGGACAGGTGCCGCAAACACGCAAGTTCCCGCGAGGACAGTAACAACCGCCGGGCGGCGCACGTTCCTGCAGGTCTTGGCTGCGAGCGCCGGGGCCACCGCCGTTGGTGGGGTTGTGGCCGCGGTCTGGCGAGGAGCGGCATCCGCCATCAGCGCCGCCCGCGAAAAACTGCAACTGCCTGCCGCAGTCTCTGGAGCGCCCGCCATCCCGGCCGGCGCCGACGTAGGCCTGGACGGAATGCAGCCGCTGGTCACACCGAACCGGGACTTCTACCGGATCGACACCGCCCTGATCGTCCCTTCCCTCGACCCTGAGTCCTGGGTCCTCCGCGTCACCGGGATGGTGGAACAGGAGATTGAGCTGAACCTGGCTGATCTGCTGGCCAAGCCCCTGATCGAACGGCACGTGACCATCGCCTGCGTCTCCAACGAAGTGGGTGGAGACCTGATCGGCAATGCACGCTGGCTCGGCTGGCCGGTGCGGGAACTCCTGGCCCTTGCCCGGCCGCAATCCGGCGCCGACATGGTGCTGTCCCGAAGCTCCGACGGCTGGACGGCGGGCACCCCGCTGGAGGTCCTCACTGATCAGCGGGACGCCCTGCTTGCGGTGGGGATGAACGGCGAACCGTTGCCGCTGGAACACGGCTTCCCGGTCCGGTTGATCGTGCCGGGCCTCTACGGCTACGTTTCCGCGACCAAATGGCTGACGGAACTCCGCGTCACCAGGTTCGCGGACGACGTCGGCTATTGGACTCCGCGCGGCTGGTCCGACCGCGGCCCCATCAAGACGTCCTCACGGATCGACGTGCCCCGCACCGGCCGGCGGGTGGGCGCCGGAACGGTCATGTTTGGCGGCGTGGCCTGGGCCCAGCACACTGGGATCGGCAAGGTGGAACTCCGCGTCAACCGCGGTCCGTGGCAGGCGGCCCGCCTCGCACCCGGGATTTCGCTGGACACCTGGTACCAGTGGCAGCTTGGCATCGAGCTGACGCCGGGCCAGTACGAGGTCCAGGTCCGCGCCACGGACCTCAACGGCGAGCCGCAGGTGGAGGATCGCCGGCCGGTTGCTCCCGACGGGGCCACCGGCTTCCACACGATTAGAGTTGACGTGAATCCATGACGGCCCGGACCGAAGGCAGGACCTTGCACAGCTCTCCGCACCAGCACAGCCACACGCCACACCAGGCACGGTCCGTGGCCCTGCACCGCGCCGCCGTCACCGAACTGCTGGCGCCCCTGCGGGCCCACGGACGGACGGAAACGCTGGCACTCCGCGACGCGCTGGGCAAGGGCCTGGCCCAGGACGTGATGGCCCCCTTGAGCCTCCCGCCGTTCGCCAACTCCCAAATGGACGGTTTTGCCGTCAACAGCCTGGACGTGTCCGACGGCGGTGCGGAGCTGCCTGTGGTTGTCCCCGTTCCGGCAGGTGCCGTGCCGGCGGCCCTGGACCGCGGCACTGCCGCCCCCATCATGACGGGGGCCATGATTCCCGTCGGTGCTGACGCCGTCGTGCCCGTGGAACGTGCCGTTCCCGACCGGTTCCCCGCCCCGGGGGAAACAACCACTGTGTGGCTGCCGGCGACGGCGGCAGGCACCTTCGTGCGGTCGGCCGGCAGTGATATTGCGGTGGGGGAGCGGGCGCTGGCCGCGGGAACCTTCCTCGGACCGGCGCAGCTGGGGCTGCTGGCGGCCCTGGGGATCGCCGAGGTTACGGTGCCCAGGCCGGTGACCGTTTTGCTGGCTACCACCGGCGACGAAGTAGTGGAACCGGGCCAGCCCCTGCCGGCCGGCAAGATCTACGATTCCAACGGAACCCTCCTCGAAAGCGCCATGCGGCAAGCGGGCCTGGCCGTGGTGCGCACGGGCATCGCCTCGGACCATCCTGACGAATTCCGGGCACTCCTGCGCAGCCATGTTGGTGCGGTGGACCTGATTGTTACTACGGGCGGGGTCAGCAAGGGAGCCTACGAAGTGGTCCGCCAGGCCATGGACGGCCAGGCTACCGAGTTCCTGCATGTGGCCATGCAGCCCGGCGGCCCGCAGGGCATCGGGACGTTCGACGGTGTGCCCTTCCTCGGATTCCCGGGAAATCCCGTTAGCTGCCTGGTTTCCTTCGAAATGTTCCTGCGGCCTGTGCTGACCGAATTGTTTGGCTCGCCGGCACCACGGATCCCTGTCCGCGCACGGCTGGGCCACAGCCTTTCGTCGCCGGAACTCAAGCATCAGGTCCGGCGCGGAACCCTCCAGGGGGACGGAACCGTCCGCCTGGAAGGGGGCGAAAGCTCCCACCTTATGCATGCCCTCGCCGGCTCCAACGCGCTGGTGCACGTACCCGTTGGAGTCTCGGCGCTCGCCGAGGGTGACGAGGTGGAAGTATGGATGCTGTGAATCCAGAACATAGCCCGTCCGCGCTGACCCACCTGCGCCAGGACGGAAGCGCCCAGATGGTGGACGTGTCGGGCAAATCCGAAACCACGCGGGAAGCCACCGCCACTGCCACCGTCCGCACCACTGACGAAGTGCTGGGCCTGCTCGGATCCGGCGGCCTGCCCAAGGGTGATGCCCTGGCCGTGGCGCGGGTTGCCGGCATCATGGCGGCAAAAAAGACCCCCGAACTCATCCCGCTCTGCCATCCGTTGCCGCTCTCGAAAGTCACCGTGGACTTCGAGCTCGGAACCGATTCCGTGGCGATTCTGGCCACGGTCAAGACCCGCGGGGTCACCGGGGTTGAGATGGAAGCGCTGACGGCGGCCTCCGTGGCTGCCCTCAGCGTGTACGACATGATCAAGGCCGTCGACAAGCACGCCGTGCTGACCGACATCAAAGTGCTGGCGAAAAGCGGCGGCAAGAGCGGGGACTGGACACTATGAGCACCGAGAGCACTTACCCGGCTGAGCCAGACACGGAGCCGCACACGCCGCAACCTCACCTGCCGGAGCCGCACACGCACGGCGAGGTGCAGGGCCGGAAGGCCGGGGTTGTCATTGCGTCCACTCGGGCCGCCGCAGGCATCTATGAGGACGAAACCGGGCCCGTCATCATCGACTGGCTCACCGAGCATGGCTTCGAGGCGTATCCCGCCATGGTGGTGCCGGACGGCGCGCCCGTCGGGGCGGCCATCCGCGCCCTCCTCACCCAGCATCCCGCCGTCGTGATCACGAGCGGCGGCACCGGGCTCAGCCCGGACGACCGCACACCAGACGTAACCCTGCCCCTTCTGGACCGGGAAATCCCGGGCATCATGGAGGCCATCCGGCGCGAGGGCGCAGCCAAAACGCCGCTTGCGGCGCTCAGCCGCGGCCACGCCGGAGCTGCCGGGAAGACGTTCATCGTTAATCTGCCCGGCTCACCCAAGGGAGTTATGGACGGCCTGTCGGTGCTGGACCCGTTGATCGGGCACCTGTGCGACCAGCTGGAGGGCGGCCATGGGCACTGAATCGGTTTTCGAAGTGGTCCACGCGGTGCTGAGCGCAGAACCCATCTCCGTGGACCAGGCCATCGCTGCCGTGGAATCTGACACCGCAGGGGCCGTGGTCAGCTTCAGCGGCGTGGTGAGGAATCACGACGGCGGCAAGGCAGTGGAGCGGCTCAGCTACAGCGCGCACCCCACGGCTCACCAGGTGATGGCCGACGTCGTCGCCCGTCTGGCCGCCGAACATGCCGGCGAGGGATCCGCCACCCAGCCCGTGCGGATTTGGGCTGCCCACCGCATCGGCATGCTCGACATCGGAGATCCGGCGCTGGTCTGTGCGGTCTCCGCGGCGCACCGCGGGCAGGCTTTTGCCGTGTGTTCCGAACTGGTGGACCGCATCAAGGAGCAGGTTCCCATCTGGAAGGAACAGTTCTTCGCCGACGGCACGGTGGAGTGGGTGGGCGCAGGCCGCTGAGCACCACTGGCTTCCCTTCGCCTGCCGGTGGTTGCGAGGTAACGCACAGCCTCCGGTTCAATCCCGCACCCGGCCCGACGGTAGGGTTAACGGCATGACCGAACAACTCTCCGTGCCCACACGCGTGGCTGTCCTGGGCGCCAGCGGGCGCATGGGCGCCGAAGCCGTAAAGGCCGTTGAAGCTGCCTCCGACCTGATGCTCGTAGCCGCCCTGGGACGCGGCGACTCGCTGGACCAGCTGGCGGAGTCGGGTGCCCACATCGTGGTGGACCTAACCGTCCCCGAGAGCACGGAAGCGAACGTGCGCTACGCCGTCGAGCATGGCATGCACGCCGTCGTGGGAACCACCGGCTGGGATTCCACCCGGCTCGCCGCCCTGGATGCACTGCTCGCGGAGCATCCGGAAACCGGAGTGCTGATCGCCCCCAACTTTGCCCTCGGCTCCGTGCTGGCCTCAGCCTTCGCTGCCAAGGCTTCCAAATATTTCGAGTCCGTGGAAATCATCGAACTGCACCACCCGGAAAAGGTTGATGCGCCGTCCGGGACCGCTGTCCGCACCGCCGAGCTCATCGCAGCCGAGCGCAAGGCTGCGGACATTCCGCCCAGTCCTGACGCGACCACCAGCGAACTCGCCGGCGCGCGGGGTTGCGACGTTGAGGGAGTCCGCGTTCACAGCGTCCGGCTGCGCGGGCTGGTGGCCCACCAGGAGGTGCTGCTTGGCGGCCCGGGCGAGCAGCTGACCTTCCGGCACGATTCCTTTGACCGTGCTTCATTTATGCCCGGAGTGCTGCTTGGCGTGCGCAACGTCGCCGCGCATCCGGGACTGACGGTGGGCCTGGACGGCTACCTGGACTTGGGGCTCTAGGCCGTGGGCGAGTTCCTGGCTGCGTTCCGGAAGAACCGCACCAAGATCTGGGTGGGTGCCGTAACGCTCCTGCTGGTCTTCTACCTGGTGGTGTCCTTCCAGCGCTCCGTGCTCCTGCTGCTGGACAGCAACCCCGCCGCCAAGGCCATCGGGGCTGCCTACCTGGTCCTCCCGGCCATCGGCGCCTGGGCCATGATCCGTGAACTGCTGTTCGGTGCGCGCACGGAACAGATGGCCAAGGTGCTGGAGGCCGAAGGCGGGCTCCCCATCGACGAACTGCCGCGCACACCCGCCGGCCGGATCGTCCGCTCAGCGGCGGATCTGGAATTCGAAAAGTACAAGGCCGAGGCTGAAGCGGCGCCCGGTGACTGGCGTTCGTGGTTCCGGCTCAGCTGCGCCTATGACGCTGCCGGGGACCGCAAGCGCGCCCGCGCGTCCATGCGCGACGCCGTGAAGCTGTTCCGCGGCCAGGTTCCGGCGTAGGAGCCTGCTCGTAGCCGTCCGCGCTGCGGCGGCCGGTCACTGCGGCAGCGGCCGGTCGCGGCGGCGGTAGGTTAGCGCAGGCCGGCTCGTCCGCCGCGCCCCAGCTGGTTGGCCGCATGGCCCACCAGCTCCAATGGGCCCCGCCATTTCAGGACGACAAACACGATGCCCACGGTGATGGCCGTCGCGGCATGCGCCCAGTACACCCCCTCCTCGGTCCAGCCGGCGGGCAGTGGTTTCAGGTAGAACGCCGAAACCACCCAGACATGCGCTGAGTAGAGCGTGAGCGTCATGGCTCCCGCACCGCGCAGCGGCAGCAACAGGTCCAGGTCCAGCCAGTCAGCGAGCCTGCCGAGCAGGAGGAACACGCCCACGACGGCTGCTGCCACACCGCAGGTGTGAAGCAGATCCAGCGTGGTGGCCGAATGCGGCGCCGCGGCCGCCAGCCACCACCAGGATCCTTCCTGCGGGATTCCCGTGAGGTTGACCTGGAGGACACTGTCCAGCGGGTATCCGGGGGCGTTCAGGACTGCCTCCAGCGCGGCCCGGCCGCCCCAGTTCTCCATCGCGGCCGTGCCCAAAGCCTTGGCCAGTGCGGCCACCGCAGTCCCGCCGGCGAGCAGCAGGACAGGAACCATCGCCTTGGTGAGGGCCAGCCGGCCAATGACCAGGCCCACCAGCAGATATGACAGCCACTGGAACACCGGGTAGTAGCCGGTCAGGAACAGGTCTCCCAGCAGAGGGAACGGCGTCGAGAGGTCTTCCCAGGACGGGTTGTGCCCCAGATTCAGGGGCGGATTGGCTGCCATGAGCCAGGGGCGGAGCAGATATGCGAGCGCCGGGGAAACCACGGTCCAGCCGGCGGCCCAGGCGCACAGCGCCTTGACCTTCAGGCCCAGGAACGGCAGGATGCACAGGAACAGCAGCGCGTAATGGACCAGGATGATCGCAAGGTTCACTTCCAGCCCGCCCAGTGAGAGCCCGACGGCGGCAATCACCAGGGCTCGCAGTGCGATGCCGCGGCGGGCTGCGTTCAAGGCAGTACCTTCCGGAGGCAGCTGCTTGCCGGTGGACAGCGCCAGGCCCACGCCCGCCAACACGGCAAACAGGGCTGCCGCGCGGCCGGAGAAGGTCAGGCCGATCCATGTGGGCGTGAGGTCGGCGTTTGCCTCGAAGGTGGGGAGCAGATGCGTGGCCATCATGCCAAGGAGCGCCAGCCCCCTTGCTGCGTCAATACCGCGGAGTCGGCCCGCGGCCTGTGAGGTTCGAGGCACCCGCGAGGGTCTTGCCGGGGCACGGGACGTCATGAGGCGATGTTCTCACACCAACCTTTGTGGCGGCAGTCAAGAGCCAGCCGGAAACACGCTCTTGAAGACCTTGTGTTCGAATATATGTTTCCTTCAGCCCTTGGCTGGACGTCTTTGACGTAGCCTACGGGTGGCCTACGACAGTCACGCTCGGCTTGGGGGAGCGTTATCTGGAGTGTTGTCCACGAGTTCACGGTTCAGTCAATTGGGCCTGTTAGACCGGAAGCCAGAACATGAGCCTGTTTCCAAGGAGCCGCCATGCCCATGGAACCCCGGAACCGCCGCCGGCCTCATCCAGGTCTGGCAGACGACGATCGGGCTCCATGATGAACAGGGCCACCCGTTCCGCTTCACCGCCCACCAACTCCGCCATACCTACGCGCGACACGACTCATCAACGCCGCCGCCGCAGGAAGTGGTCCGCCGGTTACTGGACCATGAATCACACGAGATGACCGCCCGCTACGCGCGGCTGATGGACGAAACCGTCCGGCGGCACTGGGAAAAGGCAACGAAGATCAACATCAGAGGCGAAACCATCAGCCCCGGGCAAGACAACGGGCTCAACTCATCGCAGAAGCCGAAACAGCAGGCCAGACACGCATGGTCGAAATGAACCTCAAAGTCGCCACCAACCTCGAGAACATCATCAACGCCATCCAGACCACCCCCACGGACGATGAGGACCCCCCGGATGCAGGCTGACAACACCCACCACCTCCTGGCAGCGGCCCGCGAACGATCTGAAAAAGCACGCGCACGCGCCACCAAGCCCTGACACAAATTCACGAAAGCGGGCGGACAGCCACCGCATCCGAGCTTGCCCGGGCCGCAGAAGTGTCACGCTCCTGGCTCTACACCCAACCGGACCTGCTGGACCTCCTCCAACAGCAGAAAACACCGACCCGAACCTCAACGTCTGGGTCCTCCACCCGGGCATCGGACACGTCCCTCCACCGAAGTCTGCAACTCGCCCACCAACGCATCCGACAACTCACGGACGAGAACACCCGGTTGCGCGAACGACTGGCCCGAACCCACGGAGCACTCCGCGCTGCAAACCTCACCAACGTGAACGGGCGTCCCTAACGATCGCTCTCCGCGGTGCCATGCCAAGGGAAACTGACTGGCACTAGGGTCACGCACGCGTTGATTCAGGGCCCCGGCCGGTGTCGTAGCCCTGCACTATGATCCCGGACGTGGTGAAAATCGACGTGGAAGCGGTCGGCGCGATGCTGGACGACGTGGACACGCCCCCATCAGCGTACGGGGAGCTGGAACCCGACTACGAGTACTTGGAACCGGTGGCTATCTGCACATGCTCATGCCACTAGCCGAGCCCATACCGGTCCGAAAACTGGCCGTCGAGTGCGTGGGACCAAAAGTCACCTGACGGCGAGGGCCGAGACGTCCAGAGGCAAGCAACCCTCATCAGGCAAGCGAATTCCTTGGTGGCCGCAATTGCCATACTGTCCGGAGCTTGGAACCTCGCCGATATGAGCTTCGCCCGAGCCGGCTTCCGGCCCACGTCTTCTCACTGCACTTCGATGACGCCCATCATGCCAAGGTCCTCGTGGTCAAGGATGTGGCAATGGTAGGCGGATCGTCCTCGGAAGTCCTTGAAAGCCACTCTGACCTTTACCCGCCCGTTCGCAGGTACGTTCACTACGTCCTGCCAGACAGCGGCCTGCTTGCCTTGGCCGTATTCCTCGATGATCTGCATCGGCCAGACGTGCAGGTGGAATGGGTGGTCCATGGGGCTGGTGTTGATCAGTGTCCACTCCTCGACGTTCCCGCCCGCGACCGTGGTGTCTGTTCTGGCATCGTTGAATTCCCTGCCGTTGATGGTGAAACGCATCATGCCCGCGCCCATACCCATGCCCATGCCAGCGGCCAGGACCAATTGCCGGCGTGCCGCGACTACGGCTGAGCGCAGGTCTCCCAGCCCCTGGTAGCCAGGCACGGCGGTCGGGGGTGCGGCCGGTGCGCCCGATACGCGGAGCGTGGCCAGTGCCGCGCCGTCGGGCTCCTCTGCTGGGTTCCGTGCACCGAATCCAGGGCCCATCATTCCGGGCATGGTTCCCCGGTCCCGGTAGAACGCGCGCAGGACGGAGTCGCCGGGTGCTGTGGTCACCAGGAGGTCTGCCCTGTTTCCCGGCGTGAGCACCAGGTCATCCACTTTATCCGGTTTCTGGAAGCGGCCGGAGTCCATGCCGAGGAGCTGCATTTGCTGTCCGTCGAGCCGCAGCCGGAGGTAGCGGGCGACACACGCGTTGACGATGCGCCACCTTTCCCGTTGCCCGGGGCGGGCACCGAATTGCGGGTTGCGTTGACCGTTGACCAGGAGCAGTTCACCCTCCCGGCCCATCATCCGCTCCATCGCCGGGACCGCAGGGATGTTCCCCAGCCCGTCCAGGGTGGTGTCCGACACGACCAGCACTCGCTCCACGCTCGCCTCGATGGGCTCGTGGTCTTCGATGATGATCGCTCCGAAGAGGCCTGCGAAGATCTGATCCGCGACCATGCCGTGATGGTGGGGGTGGTACCAGTACACGCCCGGGGGATGATCCTGGGGAAGGTTGTATTCGTAGTCGAAGCTGCTGCCGGGTTCCACCGAGACGAAGACATTGTCGCCGTTGCCCTCGGGGGACACATGGAGGCCGTGAACGTGCAGGTTGGTGGCCTGGGACAGGTTGTTGACAAGCTTGATCTTCAGGACGTCGCCTGCGCGTAGGCGAAGCGTCGGTCCGGGGATGCCGCCGTTGTAGCCGAGGGCCGCGGCCTGCCGGCCGGCCAGCAGTATCTGTCCAGGGGCAGCCTCGAGCCGGACCTCCAACTGCCCGTCAGCGCTTCGTTCCTCCGGCGGCTGGGTCAGCTCGCCTCCGCTGGCCGGGACAGGTGGGGAGGTCAGCGTCCACATCAGCCCGGCCCCGCCGACGACCGTCCCGGCGGCGCCCAGGCCGCCCAGGAGCAGCGCCTGGCGGCGGCTGATGGGCCGCACTACCGGCCCTCACCGAGAACCTTGAGCTGGTCGCGGTACTGATCCGCGGTCAGCTCTCCTTTCGCGAAGCGTTCATCGAGGATCTGGCGCGCCCTGCTCCCTCCCATGGGCGGCGGACCCCCTAGCCCGTCCGGGCCTCCGGGCCCGTAACCGCGGCGGATGCCGCCGCCGGCGACCCTCACTGCCAGCAGCACCAGGAGCGCGATCCCGATAAGCAGGAGAGGGCCCCAGAGCCACATCCACTCCATGCCTTGTCCGTAACCCCACATCATGACCGGCGCCTTCCGCTTCCAGGAGTTGGTACTCCGATTCTCTGCGCGGCGCCGGCTGACCGGTAGGGTCCGAGGTCCCGGGTCCCGGGTACCACTGTTCGGCGAGTCCGACCCGGCCAACGGAGGGCCGGCTGATGCTCAGGATGATGCAGTGAGGAGGAAGGTGGTCAGGAGCCGTCTGCGGCGGGTCGGAACGTGACTCCGCCGTCGGTGGAGATGACCAGCCCGCCGGCCGTGGCGGCCCAGATCGAGAGGTTTGCCTCCTGGCCCTTCACCGCGGCCACAGCCTGGACTGCGCCTTGGATTTTTCCTTCTCGGGTCCAGGTCGCGCCGGCGTCCGCGGAGGAGTGGACTGTCCCGTCGGGTTCGACTCCGACGGCGTCGGCGGGGCTGGCGAAGGCGGCGAACTGGAGCACGGGTCCGGTGTCCACCGTGTTCCATGCTTTCCCGCCGTCGGTTGAGCGGCGAATCCCTTGCGGGGTGGTGGCCAGGATGGTGTCGCTGGTCGGGCTCCCGGCCAGGACGGCCGGGACGAAATCCGTGGGCACGGTGTTCCAGGTTTTCCCGTCCGGGCTGGTACGCAGTCTGCCGTCGAAGCCGACGATTCCGGATTTGGTGGCGGTGAGCGCGTGGAAGTCGGATTCGCCTTGCCGGGAGAGCTGTTTCCACGTTTTCCCGGCGTCGGTGGATCTGATGAGCCCGAGCGGGTTGGGAAGGTCGGAGCCTTCTCCGGGGTGTCCGGAAGCGTACAGGACGCCGTGGTCAGTGCCGCCGGTGAAGCCCATCAGGTCGTTGGTGGCACCGATTTTGGTGGCGGGCTGTTTCGTCATGTCGAACAGACCCTCGTGGGTGGCCAGGAGCACCTGGCCGGTCTTGCTGCTGACGCTCAGGCCGTGAATGTGAGCGTCAGGCATGAGGCTACCAGTGCTGCCTGCAGGGGATGCTCCGGCGGTGACGGAGGACGGACTGCACGCTGTCAGGGCAAAGATGAGGCCGGCGCTAGCTGCCAGGGCAGCCGTGGCGCGGGTCCGGGGACGGGAGGGATTGGGCATGGGGGCTCCAGGATTCAGGCGAGGCATGGCAGGGATGGCGCCGGAGGACACCGGTCAGAGGGTGGCCAGGAGGTCCTGCATTTCCTTGATTTCAGCTTCCTGCGCGGTCACGATGTTTTTGCTGAGGTTGATCGCGTCGGCGTTCTTGCCCTGGGCAGTTTCGGTCTTGGCCATCGTCACGGCGCCCTCGTGGTGGGCAATCATCTGCTTCAGGAAGAGCTTGGCCGCTTCGGTGCCCTGCGCCGCTTCGAGCTGCTTCAGGTCGTCCTCACCCATCATGCCGTTCATGGTGTGGCCGGCGCCCATGGTCGCGGGTTCGTTCCAGCTCTTGAGCCAGCCGGTCATCGTTTCGATCTCCGGTGCCTGGGCCGCCTTGATCCTGGTGGCCAGGTCAGTGACCGACGCGGGGATGTCCTTCTTCTGGAGCATCATCTCGCTCATTTCCACGGCCTGTTCGTGGTGCGGAATCATTCCCTGGGCGAACATGGTGTCGGGCGCGTTGTGTTCGGCTGCGGCAGCCGGTGCGCTGCTGGACATCATGCCCGTGCCGTGGTCCATGCCCGGCATGGAGCTGCCGGTGGAGGCGGAGCTGGAGGTGGCGGAGGATCCGGAGGTCCCGGTTGAGCATCCGGCGAGGGCGAGTGCCGCGGCGATGGCGGTGGCGGAAAGGCTCAGAAATTTCTTGTTCATCATTGGTATTCAAGTCCTTCAAGACATCAGGGGGCGCGTTGGGCGCCATGGGAGTGTGTGCATCAGTGATACGCCGGACGGGTCCGCAGGGGAGCGTCGGACGGGGACGGGCGCCGGTCAGGTCACAGCGCGAGCCCTGTTTTACGTTCGGCTGATGCAGAGCTCGCCCGGTGAAGGGCTGCCGGGAAGATAGGGCCACCGCGCGCTGGTCGTGGTGAGGGCCCCGGTGTTGGTGCTCCGGGCGATGATTCCGGTGCCTGACAGCGGTGCTGTCAGGGAGCCGGTCTTTGCCGACGGGGTACAAGCCTCGGTCATGGCCTGCATGCTGGTGCAGTTGCCCGAGTCCGTACACTGCACGGTCCGGGCACTTGTCTCGTCCTGGACCCCGGGCTTGTCCGGGGCAGAAGACCGCCCTTGAGCATGTTCTCCGGTGTGGCCGGCAGGGGATGAATTGTGATGGGCGCTGACAGCGGCTGCCGCCGTGGCCGGTGAGTGCATGGCATGGGTGGTGGTCATGACATGCATGCCGAAAATCCCGGCAATAAGGGCCAGGACGGCTGCGAAGAGGCCCGCACGGAGAAGGAACGCGATCGCGGTAGCGTGTGCCGGTGCGGTCATGACGGTCCTCCTCCGTTCCGTTGCGGGCTTTCTGTTCAAAGACTACCGGCCCTGTGGCAGGGCACTTACCGCTACAACGAGCCTGCGCCGGATTCTGTTTCAGCCCCCGGCCGGTGCTGGTGACGAGACCGGGATCTTCGGCCCTTGCGGTGAAAATCAGGTGGAGAACACACTAAGGGCAACACTTGTGAAGAACCTGACGGAGGGCGGCATTCATGGGCGGCGATGGAGGATTCAGGATCCTGGCCGGGGTGGACGGCTCGGTCCCGTCGCGCCTCGCGCTGGAATGGGCAGTCACGGAGGCGCGGCTGCGCCACGGCCAGGTCCGCGTCGTGACCGCGTGGGAGTTCCCGCCCGTCGCAGTCGGTATGGAGGCCTGGTCCGGGACCCGGACGTCTTCCCGCAGACCGCGCGCCGTCTCCAGAACGAGGCCCTGAAGCGCGTGGACAGCGAGGGCGTGACAGTGACCGGTGATGTTGTACAGGGCAATGCGGCCGATATGCTCCTGCGTGCGGCCGAGAATGCCGATCTGCTGGTCGTAGGTTCCCGCGGTCTTGGCGGATTCACCGGATTGCTGCTCGGCTCCGTGTCCACACAGGTCCTTCATCACTCGCCCTGCCCGGTGCTCGTGGTCCGTACCCGGTCCCGGACCGGCGGCGAGGAATGAGTTATCTGAAGCCCCGCAGGGGCAACCCCGACGGCGAAAGCAGCGACGGTGACCGGTGACCACACCTCCCACGCTCATCCGCTGGCCGACCCCCACAGAGGGACGGTTCCAGGACGGACCTTCCGGGGCAGCTTCCAAGGCCTGTGGCACACGGTCGTCGGCGCGGTGGGCCTGGTCATGGGGATCCTGCCGCACGTCCTGCACCACATCGGGCTGCTCGCCGGGACCGCACTGGTGGCAGGATCCGGCGGCACTGCGCTGTTCGGGGCGCTGGGGCTCCTGGCGTCCGTTCCCATGCTCGTCCGCCTCCACCGGCGGTTTGGCAGCTGGGTCGCACCGGCGCTGGGACTGCTGGTCTTCGGCGCCATGTTCTCCCTGTCCGCGTTTGTCATCGGCCCGGCCATCAGTGGCACCGGAGGGGACGTGACCCCTGGCCCGGTGCCCACCCTGGATCACACCGCCGATCACACCGGCGGCCACTGACCACCCGCGGAGCCCGGGAATCCGGTGCTCACCCGGGCCCGCGGATTGCGTGGGTGAAGGCTATTTCGCGCCGGCCAGGACATAGCCGGAGGAGCTTACGGCCTCAGCCAGCGCCTCCCGGTCCGCGGTGCCGGTGATGCTCAGCCGGGACGTGCCGCCCGGGACCAGGTCCACTGTTGCCGATTCAACCCCGGACACACCGGACACGGCCTTTTCAACGGTCCGGACGCAGTGTCCGCAGGTCAGCCCTTCCATGGCGTACTGCGCACCGGAAGCCTGAACCGCCGGCTTTCCGGCGGCCGGAGCCGCAGCACGCTTTTCGGCGGCGGGCGAGCAGCAGCTGCAGCCCTGCTGCGCCGTGGATGCCAGGGGCAGCCGGGTTCGTGGTTCGGGTGTTCCGCACATGTCAGTTTCCTTCGAAGCGAGGGACGGGAAAGAGCTGTTGCGGTTGAACGGCTGTAACGGCCCGGGCCTGGACAAACCACGTCACTGGCAACACTGAAAGAATACCCCCTAGGGGTATGTTGCGCAAGGGTTGTTGCAGCACCGGGCAGCCTCGTCCGCCTCCCTGCACTGCGGGCCGTTAGGCCCTTGCCGACGGGACCCTGCGGGTCAACACTCAGGGTATGAGCAGTCTTCCTGATCCGCGTCTCCCTGAAGCACCGCGGCCGTCCCGCGGCCCATACCAACCGTGGACACAGACGCTGCTGATAGTCCTCATCGCCGCAGCGTCGATCTACCTCGTCACCAACCACTGGCTCCATGTCCTGGATGCGCTGCCCTATCTGGGTGTGGTGCTGGTGATGAGCTTTTGTATGTTCGGGCATGGGGGCCACGGCGGACACCGTGGCTCCACCCATCAGGGGCACGGCGAGCAGGAAGCCCCGGGCGGCCCTGCCCGCCCCGGGCCCGGGGGAGCTGACGACCATGTCCACTGATTACGGGTACGACCTGTCATCGGCGTCTCCCTGTTCCTCCCCGGGGAACGCCCGCCGCCGGGGGGCAAGGGGACCAAAGACTCTGACGCCGCACACCGGGCGGGACGATAATGAACCGCAGGGGGCGGCACTGGTGCGTCCGCGTGCAGGGAGGAGACAGCGATGATGTATTGGGACGGGAACATGGGCGTCTGGGGGTACATCCTGATGGGGGTGAGCTTTGTGCTGTTCTGGGCCGCCATCATCACCGCCATTATCCTCTTCGCCCGCTCCATGGGAGCGGGCAGCCGCCGGTACGAGGGCGGCGCACCCGGTGCGGGCGTCGCAGAGAATCTGCTCGCGGAACGGTTTGCCCGCGGTGAAATCGACGAGAGCGAGTACACCGCCCGCCTCGCCGTGCTCCGCCGCGGACGCGGAGCGTGACCCGCCGCCAGATCCGGTCCGAGACCTTGACGTATACCCCTGGGGGGTATATGTTCAGTGTAACCGGAAAGCGACGTCCCGGGCGAGAGCCCATACGCAGTGAAGGTCCGGCAACGGGGTTGATAGAGCCCGCTGCCCCGCCCGAATCCCTTCATTGCAAAAGGACGCGCCATGCCTGCTGACCCGAAGCCCGCTCACGCTCAACGACCGGCGCAGGCCAATCGCCCAAGCATGCCTTCTGCTTTCCGGGACGTCGGTCCAGCAGCGGGGCTGAAGGAGGAGCAGTGACCACACCGCTGAAACGCACCGTCGTGGAGGTCCGCGGCCTGCACTGGGCCACCTCCAAGGCGGTAGTGGAACGCGTGCTGCTTCAGCGGCCCGGAGTCGCCGCCGTCGACGCGAACCCGGTCGCCCAGACCGCGACCGTGAGCTTTGACCCGTCAGTGACCTCGGTGGAGCAGATCTCCGGGTGGGTACGGGACTGCGGATACCACTGCCGGGGCGAATCGGTTCCCAACCACGTCTGCTACCCGATGGAAGAAACAGTGCGCACCCCCGGGCTGATGCACCCCACCACGCGTAAAGCCGGTGCCGGTCACCGGCCGTCCGGACACGTCCAACCCGCCGGGACCGTCCATCCGATGGAGCACGTGCATCCGGTGGAGCGTGATCAGCACGCCATGCACCCGGGTCATGCGCCGGAAACCTCGGAACCCCACACCGGGCATGCCCATCCGCCGGCCGAGAGCCATGCAGGCCACGGCCCGGACCAGCACGGTGAGATGGCCCGGACCGCTCAGGACATGATGGGCCACGGCGGACACCACGCCGGAATGTCTATGGATGACATGGTCAAGGACATGCGCAACCGGTTCTTGGTCGCTGCGGTCCTGTCCATCGGGGTGACGCTGTGGTCCCCGATGGGCCGGGACATGTTCGGCTTCACCGCCCCTACCCCGTTCGGGCTCCGTGACGACGTCATGGCCCTGATCCTGTCCCTGCCGGTCATCTTTTACTCGGCATGGATCTTCTTCGACGGCGCCTACCGGGCGCTGAAGGCCCGCACGCTGGACATGATGGTCCTGGTCGCGATCGCCGTGGGCACCGGGTGGCTGTACAGCGTCTGGGTCACCTTCACCGGCGGCGGTGAAGTGTTCTATGAAGCGGCCACCGTCCTTGCCTCCTTCGTGCTGCTGGGCCACTGGTTCGAGATGCGCGCACGGGACGGAGCGAACGAGGCCATCCGCACGCTGCTCAAGCTTGCTCCGCCGGTCGCGGTCGTGATCCGCGACGGCGACACGGTTGAGATCCCCACGTCCGAAGTCCAGACCGGGGACCTGCTGCTGATCCGGCCGGGGTCGAAAATTCCCGTTGACGGGGAGGTCGAGGACGGCCAGTCGGAGGTCGATGAGTCCATGGTCACGGGCGAGAGCCTTCCGGTGACCAAGGCCATCGGTTCACAAGTGATCGGCGCGTCCATCAACATCACCGGCACGTTGCGGGTCCGGGCCACCAAGGTCGGAGCCGACACTGCCCTGGCGCAGATCGTGGCCCTCGTCCAGGAAGCCCAGAACTCCAAGGCACCAGGCCAGAGGCTGGCCGATAGGGCCGCGTTCTGGCTGGTCCTGGTCGCCCTGATCGGCGGAACCGTGACGTTCGCCGCCTGGCTCGCCCTCGGCGCCGGAGTCCAGGCGGCCCTGCTGTTCGCCATTACCGTTGTTGTGATCACCTGCCCCGACGCGTTGGGGCTTGCCACGCCGACGGCCATCATGGTGGGCACCGGGCTCGGCGCCAAACGGGGCGTCCTGTTCAAGAACGCCACCGCCCTGGAGGTCTCCGCACGGATCGACACCGTCGTGATGGACAAGACCGGCACCCTGACCAAGGGCGAACCGGAAGTGACCGACGTTGTTGTTGAAGGAATCGACCAAAACGAACTCCTGGCGCTGGTCGCCGCCGTGGAGCAGGAATCCGAACACCCTCTCGCTGCGGCCGTGGTCCGGCACGCCCGCGAACACGGCGCGGCCGTCCTGGCTGCCTCGGATTTCCTGAACGTTCCAGGCCACGGGGCCGGCGCGACCGTGGAAGGACACAGGGTACTGGTCGGCAACCGCAAACTCATGGCCAACGAAGGCATCGACCTAGGCCCGCTGGCCGCGGTGCGCGATGAACTTGCCGCCACCGGCCGGACCGCCGTGCTCGTCGCCGTCGACGGCCGGGCCGCGGCGGTGATCGCTTTGGCGGATGCTGCGAGGGAAACCGCGGCTGCTGCAGTCGCGGCCCTGCACGAGGCCGGGATCGAAGTCGTCATGCTCACCGGGGACAACGAAGCCACCGCCCGGAGGATCGCCGGCCAGCTGGGCATCGACACCGTCATCGCCGAAGTGCTCCCCGGAGACAAATCAGCGAAGATCGCCGAGCTGCAGAAGCGCGGAAGGGTCGCCATGGTCGGGGACGGCGTCAACGACGCCCCGGCCCTGGCGCAGGCCGACCTCGGCATCGCGATCGGCGCCGGCACCGATGTGGCCATCGAAACGGCCGACGTCGTGCTCATGCGCTCGGACCCGCTGGATGTGCCGATCGCCCTGAGGATCGGCAAAGGCACCCTGCGGAAAATGCGGCAGAACCTGGGCTGGGCCGTGGGTTACAACGCGATAGCGCTGCCCATCGCGGCAGGGGTGTTCGCCTTCGCCGGGATCGTCCTCAGCCCGGAGATAGCGGCCCTGTCGATGTCCGGTTCCAGCTTCCTGGTCGCCGTCAACGCCCTGCTGCTCAAGAGGTTGCGGCTTCCCCGGCCGGAGACGCCCGAGGCCACCACGGCGCGTGCTGCCCGGCCGCTGGCCCCGGCCTGGAACCGTTAGGCCCATCCCGCCATGGACATCCACCTCATCTCCCGTGTGTTGTTCCTACGGGCCGCATGGCGGAGAAGGGACCACTGGGACGCCGCGCGGATCACCGCCCACCAGGAACGCGCCCTGCAGGAACTGCGACGCGCAACCTACGCCGGCTCGGAGTTCTACCGGCGCCATCACGCCGGACTGCACGACGGTCCGCTGGACCAGCTGCCGTCGGTGACGAAAGCGGACCTGATGGACCACTTCGACGAGGCCGTCACCACACCGGACCTGAGGCTGGCGGATCTGGAGAACCATCTACGGTCCCTGACGCAGGGCGGTGGAGACCCGGGAGTGGCGTGGAAGGGCCGGTGGTGGGCAGCTGCGACGGCCGGGACCACGGGCCGGCGCGGAACCTTCATTTGGAACCGCACGGAATGGGCGACCGTCCTGGCCTCCTACGCCCGCGCCAACGATTGGGCAGGGATCTCCGCCCGGCTGACCCGGCCGCTGAAAATGGCCTTGGTCAGCTCCCGCGTCCCCACACACCAGTCCGCCGTCGTCGGAGCATCCCTGCGCTCCGGACTCGTCCCCACCCTCCGCCTGGACGTCACCGCACCCATGGATGAGACGGTCGCCGCGCTGAACCGGTTCCAGCCCAGGATCTTGGTGGGCTACGCCTCAGCACTCAAACCCCTCGCGGCGGAGCAGCGGGCCGGACGCCTGCGCATCTCGCCGCAGGGCGTGATGTCCGCCTCCGAAGTGCTCAGCCCACACACCGCCTCGGAACTGGAGGCGGCATGGGGAAGCGCCCCCTTCGATGTCTACGCCGCCACCGAAACGGCCGGGATCGCCTCCCCTTGCACCTACCGGGACCGCCATGTCTACGAGGACCTGCTGATCATCGAACCCGTGGACCAGGCCGGCAACCCCGTCCCGGCCGGGACAACCGGGTCAAAGCTCCTCGTCACCGTGCTGTTCTCCCGGACCCTGCCGCTGATCCGCTACGAAATGTCCGACACTGTGAGGCTGGGCGGACGGGGCTGCCCCTGCGGACGCCCCTTCACCCTTCTGGAGGACATCGAAGGGCGGATCGAAGACGTCCTGCAGCTGCCAGGCACGGAGGGGCCGGTCAGCGTCCACCCGATAGTGTTCCACCACGTACTTGACGAAGCAGGAAGTGCGGGGTGGCAGGTCATCCAGGAGCCGTCCGGGCTGCGGGTCCTCCTCGCAGGCCTCGCTCTCGGAGCCTCCACCGAAGGGGTTCGGACTGCCGTAGCCGGCGCGCTCAACGAAGCCGGTGTAGTAGACACCCAGGTGGACGTACACGTTGTTGAACGCGTTGAACGGACCGCTTTGGGGAAGGCACCCTTCGTGCGAGGGTTGACGGGCCGGTGATGACAAATCCGTCCTTCTGAAGGAACCCCTGACGCTATTCGGCGATGCGTCGAATACGTGCAAACCGGGTCGTCATCGGGTTGCGAGGAAGCTCTCATGCAGAACTGCGTCGCGGCCCCGGGCCGGTATTGAGTTGGTCAGGGGCAGCACACGAAGCGTGTTGACCGCTACTGCCCGCCGGAGGAGCATGGGTGGCAGGCGCGTGCGCGGAACCGGGGCAAGATGCGGCGAATGCGAGGAACGGCATCGGTTGCCTTATTTCGCGTGATCCAGGTGGCGCTCGTCCCGGTGGGGACAATCGGTTACTTGCGGGCTGTGCCTAAGCTGCTCGTCTTCAGCCGGCAGGCGCGTGTGTCGGCGACCCTGTTCGCTTCGCTCTACACGCGATACATGCAGCACCGGTTGGGCGCCAGGGCGGATGAACCAGCATCGCGGCTCATGATGGTCATGCCCGATGTTTCCCGGGCCGGCTTCGGACTGGCGACCACACCGACGATGGCGGCTCATTTCCTCATCGGCTACTTTCCAAGGATCTACCGCTATCCGTACGAGGGCGACCCCCATGCGTCATCAACAAAGCGCACGGACCACCTTCTACGCCGCCGCCCTCGCCCGGCACCTCCCCGGCATCACCCAGCTGGCCGCCGACTTCCAGGCAGAGGCCTGGTTCGAGAAGCTTGCCGAGGCTGGCTTCGACTCTGCCGGGACGACGTTCTTCCTCTGGGAAGCGGTGACCATGTACCTTGGACCGCAACGTCCGCCAACCCTGCCTGCTTCATCCGTTCGGGAGGCCTGAATAACCCGATTAGGTGGGACCACTTTCACCGGCCCTACCGGCGCCGCAAATACTAGACCCAACGATCTTTTCCAGGCAATCAAAGACACCTGTCCAGAACGTATAACCGCAGGTCAGGGGCCTAAATTAGCCCCGAAGTTTATGGGAATATATGTTCGAATAATATGGACACCATGCAAACCCCATCCCAGCCGCGACCGTCTCCGGAATCCCCACCCGCCGGCGGATCGGTGCGCCCCGCCCGGGATGCCCAGGACGCCGCCTCGGCACAGCCTGCAGGTCTGATGAAAGCGATGAGCCCAGGAGTGGTGGACTTCCTCTTCCGCCAGCTCGTCGCAGGTCGGCTCCCTGTGGACATCCAGTGGCAGGAGGAAGGCGTCACATTGACCGCCCAGCCGGCGGGGGCAGAGCTGGCCCGCAGGTTGGACGAAACCGACCTCGATGCCTTGACGCCCACGGAACTGTTCCACTACGTCCGGGCGGCCCAGCGGCTCGCGGCCTGGGCTGAGGGGCAGCGGGAGGCTGCGGTGGACCGGTACTGCCAGCCAGGGAAGCCGCAGGATGGCATAGTTCCCTCGGCTAGGCGCGCATCCCTAGGATAAAGGGGTGACTGATGCCCTGACCGTCTCTGCCGTGCAGTACCAGGCGCTGGAAGGCGGGATTATCCCGAACGTGCAAGAACACGTCCGGCTGATCGAGGATGCCGAATCCCACGGTGCCCGGCTGGTGGTGTTCCCTGAGCTGTCGTTGACGGGGTACAACCTGGCGCTCCTGGCCGCTGACGACTCGTGGCTTCAACGCGATGACCCACGTCTGGCCGATCTCCACGAAATCTGCCGCCGGACAGGGATCACCGTGGTGGCAGGTGCTGCCTATCGGGAACCTGACGGGACGCCGCGGCTCGCCAGCCTCGTGATCCACCCCGACGGCACCACCGAACTCGGCTTCAAAACCCACCTCCACGGCCCGGAGCGGGAGGTCTTCGCCGCGGGCGGCGGTGCCGTCGTGATCGAGCTGGATGGCTGGAAGATCGCGCTGGCCATCTGCTTTGATGCCGCTGTTCCGGCCCACTCCACCGGGGCAGCCCAGGCCGGCGCGGATATCTATGCCGTTTCGGCCCTGTACACGCAGGCGGCAGAACGGCGGCTTGGCCTGCATCTCGGAGCCAGGGCCATGGACAACCGGATGTTCGCCATTCTGGCAAACCTTGGCGGATCCACCTCGCTGGGCCCCTCCTGCGGCCTCAGCGGGTTCTGGGGACCGGACGGGTTCGAAGTGAAAAGGGCGGCCGGAAGCGGCACTGAAGTAGTCACCGCCATCCTGCAGCTGAGTGCATTGCGAAAATTCCGCTGACCCCGCGGGAGTCGATCTGCAAAGAGTGCTGACCGCTGTCCCGGGGGGCTTCGCAGCCCGCTAGTTGACGCGGATCACGCCGCCCCCATTGTCCTAACCAGCCGCCGACAGGGTAACGTTTTTTCCATGCCTCACAAATCCGCCACCGCTCCTGCCCTTGGTACGCTCCTGACCGCCATGGTCACGCCCTTCACCAAGGATGGCGCCGTGGACTACAAGCAGGCAGCCGAACTGGCCACCAAGCTTGTGGACGATGGCTGCGACGGCTTGGTCGTCACCGGTACCACCGGCGAAACGTCCACCCTCTCGGATGAAGAGAACCTTGGCATGTTCCGCGCTGTCAAAGAGGCAGTGGGGGACCGCGCCGCCATTATCGCGGGCACCGGGACGAACGACACCGCACATTCGGTGCACCTCTCCGAGCAGGCGGCAGCGCTTGGCGTCGACGGCCTGCTGCTCGTCACGCCGTACTACAACAAGCCCAGCCAGGCCGGCGTCCGCGCACACTTCGAAGCTGTCGCGTCCGCAACCGATGTGCCCGTTATGCTCTATGACATTCCGGGCCGCTCCTCCATCGCGATCGAGCCCGAAACCATGATCCGCTTGGCGCAGCACCCGAACATCGTCGCCGTCAAGGATGCCAAAGCCGATTTCATGGCAGCCAGCCGCGTGATGGCAGAGACTGACCTGTACTTCTACTCCGGCGACGACGGACTGACCCTTCCGTGGATGTCCTTGGGCGCCGTCGGACTCGTGGGTGTCACAACCCACGTCGCAACGCGCCGCTTCCGCGAACTGATCGACGCCATCAACGCGAACGACCGCGAAACCGCGCGTAAGATCAACTTCGAGCTGCTGCCCGTGATCAGGGCAACGATGACCCGTGTCCAGGGAGCCGTTGCAGCCAAACAAATTCTTAAATGGCAGGGAGTCCTGCCCAACTCGATTGTCCGTTTGCCCCTCGTGGAGCCGGACGAAGCCGAGATCGTATCCATCCGCGAGGATTTGGCGGAAGCGGGGCTGGTCTTTCCCTAAGGGCTAAGACCAGCACCCTTCCGCCTGGAAAGTAGTGCACTATGACCCAAACCGCCCTTCCCGGCCTTGTCACGCCTCCACGCCTGCCGCAAGGCACCCTTCGGATCGTTCCGCTGGGCGGACTGGGGGAGATCGGCCGGAACATGGCCGTGTTCGAAATCGATGGCAAACTGCTCATCGTGGACTGTGGTGTCCTCTTCCCGGAGGAGACCCAGCCAGGCGTTGACCTGATCCTGCCCGATTTCTCCTACATCGAGAGCCGTGTCGACGACATCGTGGCCGTTGTCCTGACCCACGGCCACGAGGACCACATCGGCGCCGTTCCCTACCTCCTGCGGCTGCGCGCCGACATCCCCCTGGTGGGCTCACAGCTCACGCTGGCGCTCATCGAGGCCAAGCTGCAGGAACACCGGATCCGTCCGTACACGATGACCGTTGAAGAGGGCCAGGTCGAAAAGTTTGGCCCCTTCGAGTGCGAGTTTGTAGCGGTCAACCACTCGATCCCCGATGCTTTGGCTGTGTTCATCCGCACGGCCGGCGGCACTGTCCTGCACACGGGCGACTTCAAGATGGACCAGCTGCCCCTGGACGGCCGGATCACCGACCTCCGGCACTTCGCCAAGCTGGGTGAAGAGGGCGTTGACCTCTTTATGTCCGACTCCACCAACGCTGACGTGCCGGGCTTCACCACCGCCGAAAAGGAAATCGGCCCCACGCTGGAACGGCTCTTCGGCCAGGCCACCAAGCGCATCATCGTGGCGTCGTTCTCCTCGCACGTCCACCGCGTCCAGCAGGTGCTTGACGCCGCCGCCAAGCACAACCGCAAGGTGGCCTTCGTGGGCCGCTCCATGGTCCGCAACATGGCCATCGCCGCCAAGCTCGGCTACCTCGACGTTCCCGAGGGCCTCCTCGTGGATATCAAGAACATCGATAACCTGCCCGACAACCGCGTGGTGCTGATGTCCACGGGTTCCCAGGGGGAACCGATGGCTGCGCTTTCCCGCATGGCCGCCGGTGACCACCGCGTGGTGGTGGGCGACGGCGACACCGTGATCCTGGCCTCCAGCCTCATCCCGGGCAACGAGAACGCCGTTTTCCGCATCATCAACGGCCTGCTCAAGCTCGGCGCGGACGTCATCCACAAGGGCAACGCCAAGGTGCACGTCTCCGGACACGCGGCCGCCGGCGAGCTGCTCTACTGCTACAACATCCTTGAGCCGCTCAACGCCATGCCGGTGCACGGCGAGACCCGCCACCTCATCGCCAACGGCAAGATCGCCATCGAGTCCGGCGTCCCCACCGCCAGCGTCATCCTTGCCGACAACGGCACCGTCATTGACCTCAAGGACCACCGCGCAGACGTGGTGGGCCAGGTTGAAGTGGGCTTTGTCTACGTGGACGGCTCCAGCGTCGGCGAAGTCACCGAAGCAGACCTCAAGGACCGCCAGACGCTCGGCGATGAAGGCTTCATCTCCATCATCACCGTCATCAACCGCACCACCGGCAAGGTGGTCTCCGGACCCGAGATCCACGCCCGCGGCGTGGCCGAAGACGATTCGGTCTTCGACGAGATCATCCCCAAGATCAACGCCGCCCTGGAAGAAGCGGTGCTCAACCGCACGGACCACACCACCCACCAGCTCCAGCAGGTTGTCCGCCGCGTCGTCGGCACCTGGGTCAACCGCAAGCTGCGCCGCAAGCCCATGATCATCCCGGTGGTCCTCGAGGCGTAACAGCCCCGAAGACAAGCGATATTGAAAGGCCCGGTTCTTTTGGAACCGGGCCTTTCGCATCCGCAACATGAGGCCGGGAACAGCCGGAAATCCGCGGAAAACCGCGCCAGTTCCGGTACCGTGGCACGTATGGCCACTCGTACTACTCCCGCGCCCCGAGGCACCACTGGCGGCAAATCCGGCAGCTCGGCGGGCCGCGGTGCAGGCGCCACAGCGTCCACCCGCACCGGCGGCCGGGCTGGCTCATCGGCGGGCACCGCACGCACCCGCCAGCTTCCCGCCGTCGAACAGCGGCAGCCCTGGCTGCTGCGCGTTGTGGGCGGCGCCTGGTTGGGCGTGGGCCATCTGGTCGGCGGCGGAGTCCGCAGGATCGGCTCCGATGTCAGCGACCTGCCGGCAGAGGAACGCCGCGACGGCGCGGCCCTGTTCAACCTTGCCCTCGGCGTCTTCATCGCCACCTTCGCCTGGTGGGGAATGACCGGCTGGTTCCCCGACGCCGTCTACGGCGTAGTCAACGGCACCTTCGGCTGGATGTCACTGCTTTTGCCGCTGATGCTTTTTGTGTGTGCCTTCCGGCTATTCCGGCAGCCCGACGACGGCCGCGGAAACAACCGGGTGGGGATTGGTTTCCTCATCATGACCTTTGCGGGCTGCGGCATTGCCCACGTTGTGGGCGGGCAGCCCACTGTTGCCGAAGGCTTCGACGGCCTCCGCCAGGCCGGTGGGATGCTCGGCTTCCTGGCGGCATCACCCCTCGCGGCCATCCACGCGGCGGTGCCCGTGGTGGTCTACGGCCTGCTGGCCTTCATCTCACTGCTCATCATTACGGCAACCCCGTTCGGAGCCATTCCACGCCGCCTGCGGGCAGCCTATGAGCACCTGATGGGCCTGGACCTGCAGGAACCCGGCGACGACGGGGACAGCCACGACCGCAGCTACCTCGAGGAAACCCGGGCAGCCGCTGCGCCGCGGAAGAAGAAGCGGCGCTTCTTCGGTAAGGACGACGAGTCCGACGCCGGGCTGGAAGGCTACGTGGGCGACGAAGCCTTCGAGCACGCCGTCATTGACGACGACGAGGCCGACGCAAAGTCAGGCCGCGGACCGCGCCCCGCTCCCGGCGTGCGCCGCCCCACCCAGGCGGAAATCGCCGTCGAAAAAATCAAAGCCGCCCAGGGCCTCGGCACTGCAGGGAGGGCTCCGGCAGAAGACAACGCCACCGAGGCCATCCCGCTGGTCACACCCGGGATGGTGGCCGCCGGCTCACTCAACCCTGCACACGCCGCCGTTGCGCAGGTGCCGGCCAAGCCCGTCACGCCCATGCCCCTTCCGGCTCCCATTCCGCAGCGGACCGAGCAACTCTCACTGGCGGGCGACGTCACCTACACCCTGCCGCCGTCGGACGTTTTGACCCCGGGCTCCATCCCCAAGGAGCGCACGGAGGCCAATGACGCGATTGTGGCTTCCCTGACCGAGACCCTCAACCAGTTCAACGTGGAAGCGCAGGTGACCGGCTTCAGCCGCGGGCCCACCGTCACCCGCTACGAGATTGAACTGTCGCCGGGCACCAAGGTGGAGCGCGTCACCGCCCTGTCCAAGAACATCTCCTACGCAGTGGCTTCCAGCGACGTCCGGATCCTCAGCCCCATCCCGGGTAAGTCGGCCATCGGTATCGAGATCCCCAACACGGACCGTGAGACCGTCTCCCTTGGTGACGTCCTCCGCAGCCAGAACGCCCGCCGGACTGACCACCCCATGGTGATGGGCGTCGGCAAGGACGTCGAAGGCGGCTACGTCGTGGCGAACCTCGCCAAGATGCCCCACCTGCTCGTCGCAGGTGCAACCGGCGCGGGTAAGTCCTCGTTCGTGAACTCCATGATCACCTCGATCCTCATGCGGGCAACCCCGGATGAGGTCCGCATGGTCATGGTGGACCCCAAGCGTGTGGAGCTGACCGCCTACGAAGGCGTCCCGCACCTCATCACGCCCATCATCACCAACCCGAAGAAGGCTGCTGAGGCCCTGCAATGGGTGGTCCGCGAGATGGATGCGCGGTACGACGACCTCGCCAACTACGGGTTCAAGCACATCGATGACTTCAACAAGGCAGTCCGCGCCGGCAAGGTCCAGCCGCCTGTGGACTCCAAGCGCGTCATCCGGCCCTACCCGTACCTGCTGGTGATTGTTGACGAGCTCGCCGACCTGATGATGGTGGCCCCGCGCGACGTGGAAGATTCCATCGTCCGCATCACCCAGCTGGCCCGTGCCGCCGGCATCCACCTTGTCCTGGCCACCCAGCGGCCTTCCGTGGACGTCGTCACCGGCCTGATCAAGGCCAACGTGCCTTCCCGGATGGCCTTCGCCACGTCCTCCGTCACGGACTCCCGCGTGGTCCTTGACCAGCCCGGGGCCGAAAAACTCATCGGCCAGGGCGACGCTCTGTTCCTGCCAATGGGTGCCTCGAAGGCCATGCGTGTCCAGGGCGCCTGGGTTACCGAGTCTGAAATCCACAAGGTGGTGGAACACGTCAAGGGCCAGCTCAAAGTCGACTACCGCCACGATGTCGCCCCCGAGGCGCCAAAAAAGCAGATCGACGACGACATCGGGGACGACCTCGAAGTGCTGCTGCAGGCCACCGAACTGGTGGTCACCACACAGTTCGGTTCGACGTCGATGCTCCAGCGCAAGCTCCGGGTGGGCTTCGCCAAGGCCGGACGGCTTATGGACCTCCTCGAGTCCAGGGGAGTGGTTGGCCCCTCCGAAGGGTCCAAAGCACGCGACGTCCTGGTGAAGCCGGACGATCTCGCGTCGGTGCTGGCAGCCATGAAGGGCCAGGACGTGCCGGCGGTTGCTGACTCGCAGACGGCGGCGCTCAGCGACAACGCCAACGCGAACATCGCCCAGGGCGGTTATGCGGAGGACCTTGTGCAGGCGGACCTGGACCAGCGCAGCCAGAAGGTTGAGTACTTCGACGGCGCCGACGGCACCTCCGGCGACGACGAGGACGGCTCCGAAGACGCGTGGTCACTCACCGGACGGTAGCCTAGGAGTGTGACTAGCACCGAAGCAACTGCCGCCGGCTCCAGCAGCCCAGGAATCTGGAATCTTCCCAACATCCTGACCATGCTGCGCATCGCCCTGGTGCCGTTCTTCGTCTGGTTCCTCCTCGCCGATGCCCCCGGGCTGAGCAGCGAGTCAGGGCCGTGGCGCTGGGCCGCGGTAGTGGCTTTCGCCGTCGCCATCTACACAGACAAGCTCGACGGCGACATCGCCAGGAGCCGCGGCCTCGTCACCAATTTCGGCAAAATTGCAGACCCCATCGCCGACAAGCTCCTCATCGGCTCAGCCCTGGTGATGCTCTCCATCCTGAATGAACTGCCGTGGTGGGTCACCATCGTCATCCTCGTCAGGGAATGGGGCATCACCGCCCTTCGTTTCTTTGTCATCCGGTACGGAGTCATCCCGGCCTCGCGGGGAGGCAAGCTCAAGACCGTCGTTCAGACAGCCGCGATCTTCCTGTACCTTCTGCCACTCGGCGCGCTGGCGCCGTGGCTTGTCTGGGTGGCTTTCGCCGTCATGATGGCGGCCGTACTGATCACGGTGTGGACCGGCGTCGAATACGTCGTTGAAGCCCTGCGCATCCGGTCCCAGGGCAAACGGGCCGGAAAAACTACAGCTGGCAACTAGGGAGCCGACGTGACTAACCTTCACCACCTGGCGGAACAGACAGTCAAAAAGGCCCTGGAAATGGGCCGCACCGTCGCGACCGCAGAGTCGCTGACCGCGGGAATGGTCAGCGCCGTGCTCGCCGACACAGACGGTGCCTCAGGCATGCTCCAAGGCGGTGTGGTGGCCTACCAGCACTCCGTCAAAGTGGATGTCCTGGGCGTTCCGGCAGAGCTGCTGGACGCCGCCGGATCAGTAGACGGTGCTGTCGCGGCGGCCATGGCGGCCGGGGCCAGGACTGCGCTGCATGCTGACATCGGCGTTGCCACCACAGGAGTAGCCGGCCCGGAGGAACATGACGGCAAAGCAGTGGGGGCGGTCTTTATCGGGGTTGCCACAGCGGACGGTGCGTCATATCTCGAATACGCCTTCACCGGGAACCGCGCAGAGATCCGCGGACAGGCTTGTGGCGCTGCACTCGAAAGTCTGATCGCGGCCCTATCTTCCTGAAGCTACCGGGCGTAAAGTTGCCGGGAACAAATCCCGGTGTCCATTAGTTATTACATTGTGTCGCTTCCGGAGAGCGGAGGCGCCTAGGATGAATAAACCACCACGGTTCGCTCCACGGCGGACCGAACTTATGAGGGAGCAAGGCGATACAGATGGTAAAGCAGCCCGTATCCATAAACGGCGTTGTCCGCTGGAAGGATGTGGGCCTCGCCGATCAGGCCAAGAGCGAACAGAAGGAGCGCAAGATGGTTGTACTTCGTCACGAAATCGGTGATGTCCTGCGCGATGTACGCCAGCGCCAGGGACGCACGCTCCGCGAAGTTTCGCACAGTGCCCGTGTTTCCTTGGGCTACCTCAGCGAAGTAGAGCGCGGCCAGAAGGAAGCTTCATCAGAGCTCCTCTCCTCAATCTGCTCAGCCCTGGACGTGCCGCTTTCCAGCATGCTCAGGGAAGTCAGCGACCGTGTCGCCGTCGCCGAGGGCGTTGCCGTTCCGGACACCGTTCCCCAGGAATTCTCACAGCGCTACGGCCGCGACCTTGATCGCGATCTGAACGCTGAACTCAACAACGAACTGTCCAAGGGCCTGCTTTCCGGCGCACGGTAAGCCGTCCGCAGGAGCCAGACAGGAAGTGCGACAAAGCCTCCGGCCAATGGCCGGAGGCTTTGTCGCGTGTGGTGGCTATTTTGCAGTGTCGCCGGCGGACGGGTCCTTCGCGAAGCCGTCGAGTTCAAAGATGGAGTTGAGCTTTGCCATGTATTCGGCGAGGGTTTGCAGTTCCCCGACAGGCCACTCACCCAGCCGCTCACGGAAATCCTGGCGGCGCGCATCCTGGACCTGATGCATCCTTTCCTCGCCCTTTTCGGTGAGGCGGATCGACTGCGCCCTTCCGTCCAGGGGGTCAGCTTCCTTGAACACCAGCCCGATGCTTTCCAGGAAGGCGATCTGGCGGCTGACGGACGGCTTGCCCACGCCGATGTTCAGGGCGAGGTCTGTCAACCGGATGGGCCCCTCGCGCCGGATGACCGAAAGCAGGCCGTAGGCCGCCGGTTCCATGTCCGGGTGCACCTGCCGCGAGAGCTGATGGGACACCGACCGGGCCCGCCGCCAAAAGAGACTGATTTGGTGTTCCACGGTGTTCAGGGCCTCATCGACGGTGTCTTTGCCGGTACCTGCCTCCGCAGGGGACGCCGCGGGAACGCCGGTCTCAGGACGGCCTGTCGCAGGAGGGCCGTCGGCAGGGTTGCTCATGGCAACAATTCTAGGGTCCGGGAACGTGAGAGACTCTATTGGTGCGGATCAGTGACTATTGGCGGCTTATGGACGACGAATTCGGGGCTGGCTACTCCCGGGTCTTGAGCAGCACCCTGGTCCTGGCCGGGGCCGGGGGGCGAACCGCCGACCAGGCCCTCGCGGCCGGAGTGAGCCTCCGGCAAGTGTGGCTGGCCATCTGCGATGTCCAGGATGTGCCGCCGGAGCGGCGCCTGGGCCGCGACGTCAAACCCCTGCGCGACTGACGCCGCCACCAACCAGACAGCGCTCCTCAGGCTCATGTGCGCCCCTTCCTGCGCTGACACGCCGCCGGATCTGTTCGAATATCTGTTCGGGTAAAGCTATGCTTTTCGTAGTGGTTATCCACATAGGCGATGTCATCCGGCCAGAATGTCAGCGGGTGCCATTAGCGTCAGAGATGACCAAGAAATGGCCGCTGAGGCCACTCCAAAGCGAGAAAGCATTAGAGGTGTGAACCATGGCGGCAGCCCCGGATCGTCAAAAGGCGCTCGACGCAGCGCTGGCACAGATTGACAAGCAGTTCGGCAAGGGCTCGGTCATGCGGCTGGGCGATGAAGTCCGTGCCCCCATCGAGGTCATCCCCACCGGATCCATCGCGTTGGACGTGGCTCTGGGAATTGGCGGCCTGCCCCGCGGCCGCGTCGTGGAGATCTACGGCCCGGAATCTTCGGGTAAGACCACCGTGGCCCTGCACGCCGTTGCCAACGCACAGCGCCTGGGCGGCATTGCCGCCTTCATCGACGCCGAGCACGCCCTGGACCCCGAATACGCCGCCAGGCTGGGCGTGGATACGGACGCACTCCTGGTCTCGCAGCCGGATACAGGCGAGCAGGCCCTGGAAATCATGGACATGCTCATCGGCTCCGGCTCGCTGGACGTCATCGTCATCGACTCTGTTGCTGCCCTGGTGCCGCGTGCGGAAATCGAGGGCGACATGGGCGACAGCCACGTGGGTCTGCAGGCCCGCCTCATGAGCCAGGCCCTGCGTAAGATCACCGGCCGCCTGAGCCAGACCAAAACCACCGCCATCTTCATCAACCAGCTCCGTGAAAAGATCGGCGTGTTCTTCGGCTCCCCGGAAACCACCACCGGCGGTAAGGCCCTGAAGTTCTACGCGTCCATCCGCATCGACGTCCGTCGGATTCAGACGCTCAAGGAGGGTGCCGACTCCGTCGGCAACCGCACCAAGGCCAAGATCGTCAAAAACAAGATGGCCCCGCCCTTCAAGATCGCCGAATTCGACATCATCTATGGCCAAGGCATCTCCCGCGAGGGCGGCATCATCGACATGGGCGTGGAGCACGGCATCATCAAGAAGTCGGGTTCGTGGTTCACGTACGACGGCGACCAGCTTGGCCAGGGCATGGAGAACTCCCGCAGGTTCCTGCGCGACAACCCCGAGCTGGCGACCGAACTGGAGCGCCTGATCAAGGAGAAGCTTGGCGTCGGGGTAGTCAAGCCCGCCGAAGCCGATGCCAAAGACACACCAAAGCTGAAGGCTGTTGACGGCTTCTAGGGACGCCCCTGACCTGACAGCCGGTCAGAGCGCCGGATGGCGTGCGGCCGGGCAGGACGCCGGATCGGGACGACGGCAGCGGAGACGGGGCGGTGGACGTCCCGGCTTCGGGCCGGACGGACCCGATCCGGATGCTGCCATCGCCGCGGACGCCGAACCGGATCCCGCGTCCGTGGCGCGGGCCATCGTGCTCCGGCAGCTGACCAGTTCCGCCAAGAGTCGGCTGCAGCTGTCGCGAAAACTGGCGGAGCGGAACATTCCGGAGGACGTGGCCGAAGCCGTCCTGGACCGCTTCCAGGAGGTCCGCCTCATTGACGACGCCGAGTTCGCCGACATGTGGGTGCGCAGCCGGTCGCAGTCTCGGAAGCTCGCCAAAGGGGCCCTCCGGCGCGAGCTGGCGGACAAGGGAATTGACCCGGACACCGCAGCCGCCGCGCTGGAACAGCTTTCCGACGCGGACGAAGAAGTGTCTGCCCGGCTCCTCGTGGAGCGGAAGCTCCGGGCAGGCACGGATTTGTCGGACCGCGCCGAGCGGGACAAGATCACCCGGCGGCTGGCGTCGATGCTGGCCCGTAAGGGCTATCAGCCGTCGCAGGCGTTCCGGATCGTCGGAGAGGTACTCGACGCGCGTGCGGATAGCCAGGCAGAGTCACTGGAGAGCCTGCCGGATCTGTAGGCTCGGTGAAGCGGCGCCTCCCGCCAACCGCGTAACCGTGGCGACCCGGTACCCTTAACAGGTGAGTTTGACCATTCCTTCCCCCGCATCCGGTACCGCCCCGACATCCGACCCAGCCCTCCAGCAGCCCCGTACCTATCAGGTGCGAACGTTCGGCTGCCAGATGAATGTGCATGATTCGGAGCGGATGGCCGGCATGCTCGAGGACGCGGGCTACGTGCCGGCCAGCGGTGAGCAGGCCGACGTCGTGGTGTTCAACACCTGCGCGGTCCGCGAAAACGCGGACAACAAGCTCTACGGCAACCTGGGCATGCTGGCGTCCGTCAAGGCGGCCAACCCCGGGATGCAGATCGCCGTGGGAGGCTGCCTGGCCCAGAAGGACCGCGAGACCATCCTCAAGAAGGCTCCATGGGTGGACGCAATCTTCGGCACCCACAACGTCGGGGCGCTACCGGCCCTGTTGGACCGGGCCCGTCACAACAACGAAGCCCAGCTGGAGATCCTCGAATCCCTGAACGTCTTCCCCTCCACCCTGCCCACCAAGCGTGACTCGGTCTATTCCGGCTGGGTCTCCATCTCGGTCGGCTGCAACAACACCTGCACGTTCTGCATCGTCCCGGCCCTGCGCGGGAAGGAAAAGGACCGCCGCCCGGGCGACATCCTGGCTGAAATCCAGGCCCTGGTGGATGACGGCGCCATCGAAGTCACCCTGCTGGGCCAGAACGTGAACTCCTACGGTGTTGAGTTCGGTGACCGGCAGGCGTTCTCCAAACTCCTGCGCGCGTGCGGGGAAATCGAAGGCCTGGAGCGGGTCCGCTTCACCAGCCCCCACCCTGCCGCCTTCACCGACGACGTCATCGACGCCATGGCCGAAACCCCCAACGTGATGCCGCAGCTGCACATGCCGCTGCAGTCCGGGTCGGACAAAGTCCTGAAGGACATGAAACGGTCCTACCGGTCCACCAAGTTTCTGGGCATCCTGGATAAGGTCCGCGAGAAGATCCCGCACGCCGCCATCTCCACTGACATCATTGTCGGCTTCCCCGGCGAAACCGAGGAAGACTTCCAGGCCACCCTTGACGTTGTGGAGCAGTCGCGCTTCGCCACGGCTTTCACTTTCCAGTATTCGAAGCGTCCGGGCACTCCGGCCGCGGACTTGCCGGACCAGCTTCCCAAGGCCGTGGTCCAGGAGCGTTTTGAACGCCTGACCGCGCTGCAGGACAGGATTGCCGCCGAGGAAAACGCCACGCAGCTTGGCCGCCGGGTGGAGGTGATGGTCACTGCCCATTCAGGGCGCAAGTCCGAAGAAACCCACAGGCTGTCCGGCCGGTCCCAGGACCAGCGGCTGGTGCACTTCTCTGTTCCCGATGGGGCAGAGGCGCCGCGTCCCGGCGACCTTGTCACCGTGACCATCACCGAAGCCGCAGCCTTCCACCTTGTGGCTGACCCGTCGGTGCAGGACTACAGCCTGCGACGTTCCCGCGCGGGGGACGCCTGGGACAGGTCCCAGGCAGATTCGTGCGGCGCTCCCGTGCCGGCTGCCGCAGGCGGCGTCGGCCGGACCGGAGTCTCGCTGGGTATGCCCACGCTGCCGGTCCGGGGCCGCTGACCGGTGGCCCAGCCTCCGGTTATTGCCGTCGTTGGTCCCACAGGGTCCGGTAAATCCGATCTGGCCGTGAACATCGCCCTGGAACTGGACGGCGAGGTCATCAATGCCGATGCCATGCAGTTCTATCGCGGGATGGACATAGGCACCGCCAAGATCACGCCGACAGAACGCAAGGGCGTTCCCCACCACCTTCTGGACATCCTGGATGTCACGGAGGAGGCCAGCGTTTCAGACTTCCAGCAGCAGGCCCGGAGCATCGTCAGCGATATCCACGCGCGTGGCAAGCGCGCCATTCTCGCGGGCGGTTCGGGTCTCTACGTGCGGGCTGCCCTCGACGTCCTCGAATTCCCCGGCACGGATCCCGTCCTCCGGCAACGGCTTGAGGCCGAACTTGAGGAAGCCGGCCAGGATGCCCTTCTGGCGCGGCTCCGGGAGGTGGATCCGGTGTCCGCGGGCCGTGTCTCCGATTCGCGCCGGATCATCAGGGCGCTCGAAGTCCACGAGCTCACCGGCCGGCCCTTCAGCTCCTTTATGCCCCAGCGCGAGTATTTCCAGCCTGCCGTCCAGATCGGCCTGGCCGTGGACCGCGACATCCTCCGTGAACGGCTGGCACTGCGCGTCCACAACATGGTGGACCAGGGACTGTTGGCGGAAGTGCGCCGGCTGGACGCGCTGGGTCTCCGCGCCGGCAAAACTGCGCCGCGGGCCCTGGGCTATGCCCAGTTCCTGAAAATGCTCGAAGGCGGCTCAACAGTTGCCGAGGCGGCCGAGGACACCATTGTGGCCACCCGGCAGTTTGCCAGGCGCCAGCTCACGTGGTTCCGTGCCGATCCCCGCATCACCTGGCTGGACTGGCAAGCGCCGGACCTGGCGGCCCAGGCCGTGGCTCTCAGCCGGTAATCTAGGACCATGGACGCAACTCCCGCAGAGATCACAGAGCCCGCCTTCCGCACTTTGGGCGGTCTCCGCTTCTCCAAGGGCCATGGCACAGGTAACGACTTTGTGCTGATCGCTGATCCCGACGGCGTCTACACCATCGACGCCGGCCAGGTAGCCGCCCTGTGCGACCGTCACCGCGGGATCGGCGGCGATGGCCTGATCCGGGCCGTCCCCTCCCGGTACCTCTCCGAAGGCCGCGAGCTGCTGCTGAGCAGCCCGGAAGCGGAGTGGTTCATGGACTACCGCAACGGCGACGGGTCACTCTCGGAAATGTGCGGCAACGGGGTACGCGTTTTTGTGCACTTCCTGCGTGCCGAAGGCCTGGTTGACCTGCCCGACGGCGGCGCGCTCACCATCGGGACGCGCGGCGGCGTCAAGACCGTGGTCCGGACAGGGGACAGCTACGCGGTGGACATGGGGCGGTGGGAGTTCATTTTCCCCGGCGACGCGACCGCCAAAGGCATGGATTCGCTGGTAACCGCGGACGGCTTGGAAGTGCCCCGCCCGGCCCTGTCAGTCAGCATGGGCAACCCTCACACCGTGGTGGCACTGGCGGAACTGTCCGAATTGGAAGCCACCAGGCTCTACACGGCTCCGCAGGTCGATCCGGTTCCCGCCAATGGAACCAACGTTGAATTCGTGGTGCCTTCTGAACCGCTGGTCCACAACGGGATCGGCACCGTCACCATGCGCGTCCATGAGCGGGGCGTGGGCGAAACCCAGTCCTGCGGAACAGGCGCGTGCGCGGCCGCAGTGGCCATCAGGCACTGGGCAGGGGCGGAAGCGCCGGACTCCTGGCTGGTCAACGTGCCGGGCGGCGTCGTCGGCGTTAAGTTCTTCGCCGGAGCGGGCGGGCACGAGCACGTCGAGCTCAGCGGGCCCGCCGAGATTGTGGCTACTGGGACGCTTTCCTGACCCGAAGGATCCGGAAGGACTTGGACGTGGACTCCCGGCTTACGGCGAACGATGCGTCCAGCTCCGTCGACAGCCAGCGCTGAAGCGAATCCGAGCCCAGGTTCTTTTGGACCACCAGCCACGCGGAGCCGCCCGGCGCCAGCCGGGGCAGCCACATCTTCAGGAGGCTGTGGAGTTCATCCTTGCCGATCCGGATGGGCGGGTTGGACCAGATCGTGTCAAAGCGCAGCTCAGGGTCCACCGCGTCAGGCGCGCTGGCCAACACGTTGCCCAGGCCCAGCAGGGCCGCATTCTCATTGGTGAGCGTGATGCAGCGTTCATTGACATCCACGGCGTACACCTTGGCATGCGGCGCCCGCAATGCGAGGGTCAGGGCAATAGGCCCCCAGCCGCAGCCGATGTCAAGGAGGTTGCCTGTGGGGTCCGGGGCCGGGACCTCAGCCAGGAGCACAGCTGTCCCCTTGTCGATGCCGTCGGGGCTGAAGATGCCGCCGGACGTCTGCAGCGTGCGCGTCTCGCCGGCCAGTTCCACTGTGAGCGGTTTACGGGTGAACGGCCCGGCGGGCGATGCGCTGAAATAGTGTGCGGACTCCATAACTGGCCAGATTAGTTGGCCGGGGTGGTCAATGCGAAACCGCGGCCACCGCTTCTGCTAATCTTGAACTCATGTTCTTGATCTTCGAGTAGCCGGCACGGCCGGCGTCCCTCCCGGACGCCGCCTGTCCCGAAGCCGTGCCCCGCAGCGATGCAGGTATTAACCTTCCGCAAGTGCGCCACATAACAGGTCTTTCGTACCCGTTATGCCGCCGGGCAATACTCGAGCGATCTGCCGCTGCCGGTCCCTTGCTGTTTGCCCGCGCTTTCCACCACTCCACGCATCTCCCGGATGCGGAGACTCCCTGCGCCACGGTGCTGACCGGTGCACGCAGCAGACCAGGAGGCCCGGATGACTGCAAGCCGTCAGCCCAGCGCGAATACTTCACCATTGACCAACGATCGGCACTATTCTGAAAATGCCGAAACTTCAAAGGAGACCATGACCAGCCAGCCCAACACCGGTTCCGATCCAGCAGCCCAGGACATGAGTCCCGAGGAGATCCAAGCTGTCATCGACCGGATTCTCGCCAAGGACGTACCGGCCAGGAACGTCACCGCCGCAGACGGTGACAAGGCCGTGTTCGGCAGGGCTCAGGCGATCTCCCGCCTGGACGACGAACACACCAGCTACGACGGCGACCAGCAGGACCGGGAGGAACGCCGGGCACTGCGGCGCGTGGCTGGCCTGTCCACCGAACTCGAAGACGTCACTGAAGTCGAATACCGGCAACTGCGGCTCGAACGTGTGGTGCTGGCCGGGCTATGGTCCGAAGGCACCTTGGCGGACGCGGAGAATTCACTGCGTGAGCTCGCCGCCCTCGCCGAAACAGCAGGCTCCGAAGTCTTGGACGGGATGGTGCAGCGCCGTGCCAAACCGGACCCGGGCACGTTCCTGGGTTCCGGAAAGGCCCTTGAGCTCAAGGAAATCGTGATGTCCACGGGGGCTGACACCGTTGTGGTGGATGCCGAGCTGGCACCGTCCCAGCGCCGTAGTCTCGAGGACATCGTCAAGGTCAAAGTCATTGACCGCACGGCCCTGATCCTGGACATCTTTGCCCAGCACGCCAAGAGCCGTGAAGGCAAGGCCCAAGTGGAGCTGGCGCAGCTCGAATACCTCCTGCCACGACTGCGTGGCTGGGGTGAATCGATGTCCCGCCAGGCCGGTGGCCAGGTGGGCGGCGCGGGCGCCGGCATGGGTTCGCGCGGACCGGGTGAAACGAAAATCGAGCTGGACCGCCGCCGGATCCGGACCCGCATGGCCAAGCTGCGGCGCGAGATCGCTGCGATGAAGCCGGCACGGGAAACCAAGCGGGCCAACCGCCGTCGTAATTCAGTGCCTTCGGTTGCGATTGCCGGGTACACCAACGCCGGGAAGTCATCGCTGCTGAACAGGCTGACCGACGCCGGCGTGCTGGTGGAGAACGCACTCTTCGCCACCCTGGATCCCACCGTGCGAAAGGCAGAGACCTCCGATGGCCTCGGCTACACCCTGGCGGACACCGTGGGTTTTGTCCGTTCACTGCCCACCCAGCTGGTGGAGGCCTTCCGCTCCACGTTGGAGGAAGTGGCTGACGCGGATCTGATCCTGCACGTGGTGGACGTGTCCCACCCGGACCCCGAGGGCCAGATTGCCGCTGTCCGCAAGGTCTTCAGCGAAGTGGATGCCCGCAAGGTGCCCGAAATCATTGTCCTGAACAAGGCCGATGCCGCGGATCCTTTTGTGGTGGAGCGCCTCAAGCAGCGCGAGCCGCGCCACGTAGTGGTCTCGGCACGCACAGGCCAGGGGATCCCCGAACTGCTGCATGCCATCAGTGAGGGGATTCCGCGGCCCGGCGTGAAGCTGGAGCTCCTTATTCCCTACGACCGCGGTGACCTGATCAGCAAACTGCACGAGACCGATGCCGAGATCCTGAGCCTGGATCACGGCGAGCACGGTACCCGTGTTTTGGTGATGGTGCGTGAGGGCCTTGCGGCTGAACTGGAACCCTTCATCAACCATGACTGAGGTTGCGGCAGGGGAAGTCAAAGGTACGGCCGGCGAGCAGTTCGTGATCGAATTGCTCGACCGCGCCGTGGCCGGCATGGGCGGTCAAAGCCGCAGTGGGCAGCACGAGATGGCCAGGCAGGTGGCCAAGGCCATCGAAACCGGCGACCACCTCTTGGTTCAGGCCGGAACGGGGACCGGAAAGTCGCTGGCCTACCTCATTCCGCTCATTGCGCACTCGCTGGTGAGCAACAAACCCACCTTGGTGTCAACGGCCACGCTTGCGCTGCAGACCCAGATTGTGGGCCGCGACCTTCCCCGGCTGCTGAAGACCATCACCCCTGCCCTGGACCGCCCGGTCAAGGTGGCCCTGGTCAAGGGCCGCTCCAACTATGTCTGCCAGCACAAGCTCGAAGGCGGGTTCCCCTCCGAGGAACCCGCCGAGGGCCAGCTGTTCTCCCTCGGCGAAGACACCAGCGTCCCGCATTTCGCCGCCGCATTGGGCGGGCCCTCGTCCCAGCTGGGCAAGGAAGTGGTGCGCCTGCGCGAGTGGGCGGAGAAGACCACCACGGGCGACCGTGACGAACTCCTGCCCGGCGTTACTGACCGGGCCTGGCGGCAAGTTTCGGTGACGTCCATGGAATGCCTGGGGGCCCAAAAATGCCCCATGGCAGCCGAATGCTTCAGCGAACTGGCTCGCCACGACGCCGCCGAGGCCGACGTTGTGGTCACCAACCATGCCATGCTCGCTGTCAGCGCCTTTGAAGGCCTGGCAGTGCTTCCCGAATACGACGTTGTGGTGGTGGACGAGGCCCACGAACTGCAGGACCGGGTCACCGGTGCGGTATCGGGGCAACTCTCCGTGGCAATGGTCCACGCTGCGGCGTCGGGCGCTCGGAAACACACGGCCATCACTGTGGATGCCCTCAACGCAGCTGCCGCCAACCTGGAACTCGCCTTGGCCGGCGTGCCCAACGGGCTGCTCCCGAATGGCCTCAACGACGAACAGCTGGACTGCGTGGACCAGCTGCGTGAGGCCTGCCGCGCTGCCCTGTCCGACTCCAAGGGTGACGGCAGCCAAACGGCCGACGGCGGGCGGCAACTAGCGCGCTCACGCCTGATGCTGATCCTCGAACTGTGTGAACGGCTGATCGTGGCCCGGGAAAACCGTGAAGTAGTGTGGTTTTCCCGGGCAAGTTCCTTCGACCCGCAACAGGGCTATGCGCAGCCCGACGAGTCTGCGCCGGCCTTGATCAACATCGCGCCGCTCAGCGTTGCCGGCAAGCTCCGCGAAGGGCTGTTTGCCGGCCACACCGTGGTGCTGACCTCAGCGACGCTTGCCATCGGCTCAGCCTTTGAACCGGCCGCCGGCGGTTTGGGGCTGGTGGGGGAGGGCGCACCGAGCTGGACCGGGATAGACGTCGGGTCACCCTTTGACTATCCCAAACAGGGGATCCTCTACGTCGCGGGGCACCTCCCCAAGCCAGGCCGCGGGGCGTCGCCGGAGGCCCTCGATGAACTTGAGGCGCTGATCCGGGCGTCCGGCGGCGGCGCCCTGTGCCTGTTTTCGTCGCGGCGTGCCGCTGAGGAAGCCGCGGAGGCGATGCGTCCCCGGCTCGGCCTCAGCATTCTCTGCCAAGGCGACTCCACCATGACGGCACTGGTGAAGCAGTTCGCGGACGAGCCAGATACCTGCCTGTTCGGCACCATGTCCCTGTGGCAGGGTGTTGATGTTCCGGGCGGATCATGCCGGCTTGTGGTGATTGACCGCATTCCGTTCCCGCGGCCGGATGATCCGTTGATGACCGCACGGTCCCGCGCCGTTGCGCAGGCCGGCGGAAACGGCTTTATGGCGGTATCGGCGACCCACGCGGCCATCCGCCTGGCCCAGGGCGCGGGAAGGCTGATCCGTTCCACCGGAGACAAAGGCGTGGTGGCCGTGCTTGATTCCCGGCTTGCCACCGAGCGCTACGCCGGATTCCTCCGCGCCGCGCTGCCGCCGTTCTGGCCCACCACGGACCGGAAGACAGCGTTCGCAGCGCTGGAAAGGCTGGCCGGGAAAGGCGCCTGACTGAGCGCGGACCCTGCGCGGGTCCTACAAGCCAGAGCCCGTCCTAGCCAGCGCGTGAAGCGCCAGCTGGCATCCTATAGCGACCGCAGTACCGAGACGACCTTGCCCATGATCGTGGCGTGATCGCCCAGGATGGGCTCGTACTGGGTGTTCTGCGGCAACAGCCACGTGTGGCCATCGCGCTGGCGGAAGGTCTTGACGGTGGCTTCGTCGTCCAGCAGTGCCGCGACAATATCGCCGTTGGAGGCGTCTGCCTGCCGTCGGACCACTACCCAGTCGCCGTCGCAGATGGCAGCGTCCACCATGGAGTCGCCAGCCACGCGCAGCATAAAGAGCTCACCTTGGCCCACGAGCTGCCGAGGCAGGGGCATCACGTCTTCCACAACCTGATCAGCAAGGATGGGCCCGCCGGCCGCGATCCGGCCCACCAACGGCACCATCGCGGTGTCCATGGCAGAGGGAAGTTCGGTGACCGTCCCGCCGATGCCGTGCAGGACTGAGGGCTTGGTTGTCCCGTTCGCCTTAGGGGACCCGCCGTCAAGCGTCAACGGCATCAGGACTTCCATGGCGCGCGGACGCTTGGGGTCCCGGCGAAGGTATCCCAGCTTCTCCAGTTGCGAGAGCTGGTGGGTCACGCTCGACAAACTCGCCAGGCCCACGGTGTCACCGATTTCACGCATCGACGGCGGATAGCCGTTTTCATTCACCGAGCGCTGGATGGTTTCAAGGATCTTCTTTTGGCGGGCGGTGAGCCCCTTGGGAGTCCGTGGGGGTTGGCGGCGCTGCGGTGTCGCCTTGCCCTCGGCGGCTGGTGCTGCCATGTTCGCCAATGCCTTTCGGTTGCCCGGCTCCGCTCCGGCCGCTGGTGCCTGGAACGCCCCGGGGCTGGTGTCGGAGTTGATTGTCAGACCCTGCTGATCAACTACAGAGGTGGTTGTTCTTTCATCCAAACGTAGGCCAGCCACAGGGCTTTTTCAAACATTTGTTCTAGCGAGTCTCGACAATATTCGTTGATAAGTGCTAAAAATGAAGAAGCAAAGTTCGAACATGTGTTCTACTCGTTGCTTGCGGATTCGAATATTCGAATTTATGGACGGCTCAGGCCGGTACCGGCAAGTGGACGCGGAGGGCGCGCCGGGCAGCACAGTATGGTCCAGGAGGGCTCATTTCATGTCAGCTTTATCTGCTTCGCAGGACTCGCGTCCGCAGTTCATTTCCGTGCAGGACCTCACCTCGCGGCAGTGGTCCGCACCCGTTTCGACGTCGGGTTCGGCGCCAAGGCAGCGCAGGGAACCGTTGCCGCCGCTGCGCCTGACCCGCAGGGGCCGGATTGTCTTCATCGGCATCCCGCTGGTGATTCTTGCCGCAATCCTGCTTTCCCTGGCAGGTTTCCTCAACGCCCCGGCAAAGGCCGCCGATTCTGCCGCCGACCTGTCGCTAACGCCAACAGTCTCGGTCACGGTGCAGGCCGGCCAGTCACTCTGGGCCATCGCCAGTACCGTTGCGCCCGAGCGTGATCCCCGTGATGTCATCGCGGATATTGCCCAGTTGAACAACCTTTCCGCCGGCGGCGTTGTCCCCGGACAGCAGCTCTTCGTCCCCACCAGGTAAAGAGCCTGCGGGCTCGGGCGTGTGCCGCCGCAGGCCGTCACATTTTCCGGCCGTCTGCTTCGGACCTAAACTGTTCAGGTGAATGACCAGCTAGAGCGTCTGAACAGACTTCCCCTCCGGACCAACCTCCGCGGACTGACCCCGTACGGTGCCCCGCAGTTGGATGTACCTATCCTGCTGAACGTCAACGAAAACACCCATGGCGTCCCGGCGGACGTCCGGGCCGCGATCAGCGTGGCCGTGACGGAAGCCGCGGCGGGCCTCAACCGCTACCCGGACCGTGAGTTCACCGAACTCCGGGAAGCGCTGGCCGAATATCTCGGCCACGGTCTGGATGCCACCAACATCTGGGCGGCCAACGGGTCCAACGAGGTCCTCCAGCAGATTCTCCAGGCCTTCGGCGGACCCGGGCGGACGGCCCTGGGATTCCCGCCCACGTACTCCATGTATCCGCTCCTGGCCAGCGGCACGGACACCGGGTACATCGTCGGGCAGCGGGCCGACGATTACGGGCTCAGTGCCGAGTCGGCCGCGTTGCAGGTCAAAGAGCTTCAGCCCAACATCGTTTTCCTCTGCTCGCCGAACAATCCCACCGGCACTGGGCTGGGCCTGGACGTCGTGGAGGCCGTCTACGAGGCCGGCGAGGCCAGCCATACCATCGTCATCGTTGACGAGGCCTACCACGAGTTCGCCCACGACGGAACGCCGAGCGCCCTTACGTTGCTGCCCGGCCGGGAGCGCCTCATTGTGTCCCGCACCATGAGCAAGGCGTTCGCCCTCGCGGGCGCCCGCCTGGGCTACATGGCCGCCGCTCCTGAAGTCACGGACGCACTGCGCCTGGTCCGGCTGCCGTACCACCTTTCGGCCATCACCCAGGCAACAGCCCTCGCCGCCCTGCAGCACCGCACTGCGCTGATGGCCGACGTCGAGGACATCAAGGAGCAGCGCGACCGCATCGTCTCGGAACTCACGCGAATGGGACTCAAACCTGCCGCCTCCGATTCGAACTATGTCTTCTTCGGCGGCCTCGACAGCCCGCATGACGTCTGGCAGCGGCTGCTGGACGACGGCGTGCTGATCCGCGACGTCGGCATCCCCGGCCACCTGCGTGTCACGGCGGGAACTGAGACGGAGACCACAGCCTTCCTGACGTCGCTGGAACGCATCCTGGCCAGCCAGGCCAGGCTGCCCGCCTAAACTTGAAGTATTGGCGCCGCCGCGCGCCGGCACATCTCCTTCGCTTTCGCATCACTGACTTCGCCTAAAGGACATATGACCATGAGCTTCACCGGATCGAACGCTGCCGCGCCCCGGACCGCACGCATGGAGCGTGCCACCAGTGAATCGTCAGTGCTCGTGGAGATTAACCTCGACGGCACGGGCGTTTCGGACATCGACACGTCTGTCCCGTTCTACGACCACATGCTGACGGCGCTCTGCAAGCACTCGCTCATTGACATGACGGTCAAAGCCACCGGTGACACCCACATTGACGTCCACCACACCGTGGAGGACGTCGCCATCACGTTCGGTGAAGTTCTGCGCACTGCCTTGGGAAACAAGGCCGGGATCCGCAGGTTCGGCGAGGCCACCGTGCCCCTCGACGAAGCCCTGGCGCACGCCGTCGTCGACGTCTCCGGCCGCCCCTACCTGGTGCACGGCGGAGAGCCTGCCGGGCAGGAGTACCACTTGATCGGCGGCCACTTCACGGGGTCATTGACCCGCCACGTCTTTGAGGCCATCACGCTTCACGCCGGCATCTGCCTCCACATGAACGTCATCGCGGGCCGCGACCCGCACCACATTGTGGAAGCGCAGTTCAAGGCCTTCGCCCGCGCCCTGCGTGCTGCGGTAGAGCCCGATCCCCGCGTGGAGGGAATCCCCTCCACCAAGGGTGCCCTGTGAGCGGCCAAATTCTCCGGGACGGCGCCGTCATCGATCCGGCAACCGGCAAGAAGCCTGTGTCGCCCGAAGGCAAGCCCACGGTCACTGTCCTGGATTACGGTTCGGGAAACGTCCGGTCCGCCGTGCGCGCCCTGGAGCGGGCAGGAGCCGAGGTCATCCTCAGTTCCAAGCCGGAGGACGTGCTTAATGCCGACGGCCTGGTGGTACCCGGCGTCGGCGCGTTCGAGACTGTAATGCGCGAGCTCAAGGCCGTGGACGGCATCCGGCTGATCGGCCGGCGCGTGGCCGGGGGCAGGCCGGTCCTGGCAATCTGCGTGGGCCTGCAGGTTCTGTTCGAGGCCGGGGTGGAGCACGGGACAGAAGCTGAAGGCATGGGGGAGTGGCCGGGCAAGGTGGAACTCCTTCCCGCTGAGGTGGTGCCACACATGGGCTGGAACACGGTTGACGTTCCGGAAGGATCCAAACTCTTCGCCGGCGTCGCGGACCAGCGCTTCTACTTCGTTCACTCCTATGGTGTCCAGGACTGGAACTTCGACGTGATCCAGCCGCGGATGACTGCGCCCCTGGTGACCTGGTCAGAGCATGGCGCGCGCTTTATTGCCGCAGTGGAGAACGGACCGCTCTGCGCTACCCAGTTCCACCCGGAAAAATCCGGCGACGCCGGTGCACGGCTGCTGCGCAACTGGGTGGACGGCCTTCGCAAGCCAGCTGCCACGGACGCCGCCTAGATGTGGTCGATTGTCCTGATGGGCCTGGCTGGCCTATTGGTGGGCGGCGCACTGTCCTTCAGGCAGCAGCACAAACCGCTCTGGACCCAGGTGGGCTTCTACGTCCTGGCCGGCATGGCGCTGCTGGCCGCGTACCTGCTGACGCTTCCTGGAACCTAGCCCACGCAACCCCCAGTTCCGCTTCCACGAGCAACCCAACACCCAAAAGGATTTGAGATGACCACCGCAACCGATCTGCCGGTTCTTGAACTGCTGCCCGCCGTCGACGTCGTAAACGGACAGGCCGTGCGGCTGGTCCAAGGCGAAGCCGGCAGCGAGACGAGCTACGGCACACCGCTGGAGGCAGCCCTCAACTGGCAGGAGCAGGGCGCCGAATGGGTACACCTGGTGGACCTCGACGCCGCGTTCGGCCGGGGCTCGAACGCCGGGCTGCTCCGTGAAGTGGTGGGCCGGCTTGACATCAAGGTGGAGCTGTCCGGCGGACTCAGGGACGACGAATCCCTCGAAGCGGCGCTGGCCCTCGGCGTTGCCCGCGTCAACCTCGGCACAGCGGCGCTGGAAAACCCCGAGTGGACCCGCAGTGCCATCGACCGCTTTGGCGACAGGATCGCCGTCGGCCTGGACGTCCGCGGAACCACGCTGGCAGGCCGCGGCTGGACCAAAGAAGGCGGCGACCTCTGGGAGGTCCTGGGCCGGCTCGAAGAAGCCGGGTGCTCCCGGTACGTTGTCACTGACGTTACGAAAGACGGCACACTGCAGGGTCCCAACGTTGAACTCCTGCGCCAGATGGTGGAGACGACCGGCAAACCGGTGGTCGCCTCCGGCGGCATCTCCAGCCTGGACGACTTGAAAGTGCTGCGCTCCCTGGTGCCGCTGGGCGTGGAAGGCGCGATCGTGGGCAAGGCGCTGTACGCCGGTGCCTTCACGCTCCCCGAAGCCCTCGACGTCGCCGGCCGCCGCTAGGCGGTTCCGTGGACAGCACGCACAACGCCGATCCGGCAGCGGAATCGCCGCCGCCGCGCCATCTGCCCGGACACATTGCGGCGGCTTTGGCGGGCGCGGGCGGCCGTACTGACTCGGCCGGCCGGCCGTGGGAAGGCCGGAGCCTCGCCGGGGACGAAGGCAGGATCCATAACTTCGAGGACGACGACGGCACGGCCGACGCCGGCTACCTCGCCGCCGTCGCGGCTCTGGTTGACGGCAACGGCGACGAAGCGGCTGTGGTGGCCTCGCTGGCCACCGCCCGAGTCTTTATCCCGATCATCGCCCAGCTCGGCGAGGAAGCGGCCGGCGTCGACGGCCTGACGTCGGACAAACAGGCGGACATGGCGCTGGTCACCCTGAAGGCCGCCGACGGCCGGACGGCCATGCCGGCCTTCAGCTCGGCGAATGCCTTGGCTGCCTGGCACCCCGAAGCCCGGCCGGTGGCGGTATACGCCGCCAGGGCTGCCCTCTCAGCCGTGGCCGAGGGGGCCGAGCTGCTGGTGCTCGATCCGGGCTCGGAGGTCACGTTCGTGGTCCGGCGGCCCGCCGTCTGGGCACTGGCCCAACAACGGGAGTGGATCCCTTCCTACACAGACGCGGCGTTGGCAGCCGAGATGGCTGAGGCAACGGCCGCCTTCCCTGCGGTGCGCAAGCTTGCCCTCCTCCCGGGTTCCGGCGTCGCCGTCCTCACCGGTACCGGTGCCACGCTCACCGGGGGCGGTGCCGGGCCGGAACTTCAGGTGCTGCTCCACCTTGAGGATGGGTTGGACGCTTTGGCAGTACAGGACCTGGTGTCCGGCCTCCAGCAGGCATGGTCCCGGAATGTATTGTTTGGAGAGCGTGTTGACTCGATCGAAATCAAGTTGCGGCGCGCGGCACAATAGCTGACGGTTGGCGCGGAGATCCCGGGCTGCCGCGGGCAGACCCAAAGGATTTTCCGTGAACTTCGCTCTTTACCGGGAGCTGCTGGCCCACCGGCCCATCCGGCGGCTGCTGCTGGTCGGCATGATCGCCCGCATCCCCCACTCCGCGGCAGGCCTGCTGCTGACCCTGCATATCGTCCTGACCCTGGACCAGGGGTACGCAGCAGCCGGCGCCGCAGCGGCTGTTATGACCATCGGCATTGCCGTTGGCGCACCATGGCGCGGCAGGCGCGTGGACACTGTTGGCCTGCGCCGGGCGCTGATTCCGTCAGTGGTGTCAGAGGCCCTCATCTGGTCCATGGTGCCGCACGTGTCCTACCAGTGGCTGCTTCCGCTGGTGTTCGTCGGCGGCCTGCTGACGTTGCCGATCTTCAGTGTGATCCGCCAGTCCCTGGGCGTCCTCGCGGACGGCGATCAGCGGCGGACCGCTTTTGCGCTGGACTCGATCGCCACGGAGATGGTGTTTATGATCGGGCCTGCCGCCGGAGCCGTTGTGGCCACCAGCGGCTTCACCGCTCTGGGACTCACCGTGGTGGGCGTTTCCACGTCACTGGCCGGATTGTTCCTGATGTGGTTCAACCCGCCCACCCGAAGTGCCACGCAGACTGAGGAGTGCCAGGCAGACCAGCGCCACGCCGCGGAAGTGGCTGTGGTTTCCGCCGCACCAGCACACCTCCAGGAAGCAGCGGCAGACCTCGTCCCGGCCGGGGCAGAACGCATCCGCAGCGGGTCGGCGGGGCTGCGCGGCAAGGTGGCCCACAACTTCGCCTGGCTCACGGCCACTGTAGCGGCCGTATTCGCCGTGGCGGCTGGAACCGGCATGGTGCTCAGCGGCACCGACGTTGGCATTGTTGCTGCCCTGGAAACAGGCGGGCACCAGGGCGAAATCGGCATTGTTTTCCTCTTTTGGTGCGCCGCATCGGTGGCCGGCGGACTGGTCTACGGGGCCATGCACCGTCCAGTTTCGCCGATCCTCCTGCTGCTGGGGATGGCGGCCCTGACCATCCCGATGGGCTTCGCCCAGGACACCTGGACGCTGGCCTTTGTCTCGATCCTTCCGGGCCTGTTGTGCGCCCCTGTCCTGTCGGCCGCCTCCGAACATGTGGCAGACCTGGTGGCGGAGGACCGCCGCGGCGAGGCGATGGGCTGGTACGGCTCTGCGCTTACTGCCGGGGTGGCGCTCGGGGCGCCCCTTGCCGGAATTTTCATCGACGGGATGGGACCATCCGGCGGATTTGTCTCCGTGGGCGTGGCCGGCGTTCTGCTCTGCCTTGTGGGACTGCTGCTCCAGGCCCACCGCCGCCGCCGCGCCGCTGCCTGAAACACGACGGCGGCGGAGGGTCCGTGTGGACCGCCGCGCCGCCGTCGTCGTACTTTGTGAAGTTTGCTGTTTTGGGTCTAGTTGACGGCGCCGGTGTATTTCTCGCCCGGGCCCTTGCCCGGGGCATCCGGGATGATGGACTCCTCGCGGAACGCGAGCTGCAGGGAACGCAGGCCATCGCGCAACGGGCCGGCGTGCTGGGATCCGATTTCGGGGGCCGCTGAGGTCACCAGTCCGGCAAGGGCGGTGATGAGCTTGCGGGCCTCGTCCAGGTCCTTGAGTTCCTCGGCATTGTCCTCGGCGGCGAGGCCCAGCTTGACCGCGGCTGCGCTCATCAAGTGCACTGCGGCCGTGGTGATGACCTCGATGGCCGGCACCTCCGATATATCGCGGATTTGCTGGGACACGTCAGCCTTGGCGGCCGGGGCCTCGAAAACGTGTGAATTACTGTCTGGGGTGCTCATACTGGTAAGCTTGTCACAGACCGACTGGATGTCGTTATTTTGCTGTGGAAGGTCCCATCAACGCTTAGCTGCGTTAGGCGGGATTTGTTCTGTAGAATGACATGCAGTTTGCAAGCGGAGTACCCTCCCACCCGCGTCAGCCGTTTTCCCGGCGGAAGTAATTCCTGAGGAAGCAAGGTTGCCGGGTATCGGTCGGACAGTTCTTTCAGGCGTTGAGCCTGGGGAAGTGCGCACTGCCTCTAGTGAGGTCGGTGCATCCGATCATCGAGGCCTTCGATTGCTCCGGCAATTGGGGGCCTTCTCTATTTGCCGGTGGAATACCACATCAATCACAGGAGCTTTAACATTAGCGAGCCAAGAATCAATGAGCGTATCCGCGTCCCCGAGGTGCGGTTGGTCGGTCCTGCAGGTGAACAGGTAGGAATCGTCCGTATTGACGATGCCCTGCGTTTGGCTGCCGAGTCCGATCTTGATCTCGTTGAAGTTGCACCGCAGGCCAAGCCTCCGGTGTGCAAGCTGATGGACTTCGGCAAGTACAAGTACGAGGCCGCCGTCAAGGCACGTGAAGCACGGAAGAACCAGACCAACACTGTTCTGAAGGAAATCCGCTTCCGCCTCAAGATTGACACCCACGACTACGAGACCAAGCGCGGCCATGCACTGCGCTTCCTCGGTGCCGGTGACAAGGTCAAGGCCATGATCCAGTTCCGCGGCCGTGAGCAGCAGCGTCCGGAAATGGGCATCCGCCTGCTCCAGCGCTTCGCTGACGATGTCGCCGAAGTGGGCGTTGTTGAGTCCAGCCCGCGTATCGATGGCCGCAACATGGTCATGGTTGTGGGCCCGCTGAAGAACAAGGCCGAAGCCAAGGCTGAGGCACGCCGCGCATCGCAGCGTGCAGAGGCCAAGGCGCAGAACGAAGCGAAAGCTACGGGCGGCGGCCGCATCGACGTCTCCGGCGACGACCAGGCACCGCTGACGCAGTCGCTGGCTGACCTTCTTCCGGAAGGTTTCGCCATCACCACGGAGCCGGAAACCGAAGCTCCGGCACAGCCTGAAACGCCTGTTGAAGCCGCTCCGGAAGCCGAAGCACCTGTCAAGGAAGCTCCGGCGAAGGAGGCTCCCGTCCAGGAAGCCGCCGCGAAGGAGGCTCCCGTCCAGGAAGCCGCCGCGAAGGCAGCCCCCGTAAAGGAAGCCGCCGTCCAGGAGGCGCCCAAGCAGGCTGCCCCGAGGGCTGCTGCTCCCAAGCGTGAGGCTCCCAAGGCAGCCCCGGCGCCGGTCAAGGCTCCTGTCGCTGCCAAGCCTGCCGGAGCTGCGGCTCCGGCAGCCCCGAGGCCGCCGGTGCCGATGCCTAAGCCGATCGCCCGGCCGGCAGCGCCGAAGCCTGCTGCAAGGCCTGCCCCCAAGGCAGCTCCGAAGCCGGCTGGCAAGAAGACTACCTAGTTCAAAGCTGCGGGAGGTTATCCTCCTGCAGTACGCAACCAGCATGCCGCCTGCAGGGGTGGCTGCTCGAAAGAACTGCAGACAATGTCTGTGGACACGTAAGGAGATCGGTTCCCATGCCGAAGATGAAGACCCACAGTGGTGCTAAGAAGCGCTTCAAGCTGACCGGCAGCGGCAAGCTGCGCCGCCAGCAGGCCAACCGCCGCCACTACCTTGAGCACAAGTCCTCCAGGCTGACTCGTCGCCTCGCCGGCGACAAGATTGTCTTCAAGGGTGACGCTAAGGTCATCCGGAAGATGCTCGGCATCTAAGTTCCAAGTTCTCTGACTGATGCCACCTGGCAGCAGTCAACTACCAAAAAGGCTTCTCAGGCCAGCCGGTTGTTCCGGCAGTAGATGCTTGGGATCAGAATTTTCGAAGGAGTACGCACGTGGCACGTGTGAAGAGGGCGGTCAACGCCCACAAGAAGCGCCGGGTTATCCTTGAACGCGCAAAGGGCTACCGTGGACAGCGTTCACGCCTGTACCGCAAGGCCAAAGAGCAGCTGCTGCACTCGTTTGTGTACAGCTACGGCGACCGCAAGAAGAAGAAGGGCGACTTCCGCCGCCTGTGGATCCAGCGCATCAATGCTGCATCCCGCGCCAACGGCCTGACTTACAACCGTCTGATCCAGGGCCTGAAGGCCGCTGAGGTTGAGGTTGACCGCCGTATGCTTGCTGAGCTGGCCGTTTCGGATGCGAACGCATTCGCCGCGCTGGTGAAGATCGCCAAGGATTCCCTGCCTGCTGACACGTCCGCTCCGGCCGTCGAGGCTGCAGCCCCCAAGGCTGCCAAGGCACCCAAGGCCAAGGCTGCAAAGCCTGCCGCTGACGTAGCTGCCAAGTAGCACCCACGCCAGTTCGAGGACTGGTGGCTGAAGCCACTAAGGTTCTTATATGAACGAAACCGGGCGCCCGCAAGACTTTCCACTCTCCAACCCCCGAGCTGATCGGGTGAGGAAGGTGGCACAGCTTGCCGGGCGCCCGGCCCGTTTAAAGCGCAGCGAGTTTCTGGCGGAGGGTCCCCAGGCTGTCCGTGAGGCCCTGACCCTGCACCAGAAAAGGATTGCAGCGGGGGAGCCCGGCGTCGTCTATGAGGTGTACGCGAGCGAGGCCTGCCTCGACCGGCACCCGGACCTGGAGGCTCTCGCGGAGGGCATTGACGCATACCTTACTACCGACGAAGTGCTGGCCGCGATGGCGGACACGGTAACCCCGCAGGGCATTCTCGCGGTCTGCGGTTTCCTGGACGTGAGCCTTAAGCAGGTCCTCGACGCAGGCCCGCGGCTGATTGCAGTGCTGTGTCAGGTCCGGGACCCCGGCAACGCCGGCACCGTGCTCCGGGCAGCTGACGCGGCAGGGGCGGACGCCGTCATCCTGACCTCGTCCAGCGTTGACATCTATAACCCCAAGGCGGTCCGTTCCACCGCCGGTTCCCTGTTCCATCTGCCCGTCGTCCTGGGCGCCGATATTGGGGACGTGGCAGCCGCCTGCCGCGCGCGGGGGATTGGCATACTGGCCGCCGACGGCGACGGTGACGTCAACCTGGATACGCTCCAGGACGAAAACGCCGCCCGCCGGATCGCAGGCCCTGGCGTCGAATCGCTGTTCGCCTTGGAGGGGCCCACAGCGTGGCTATTCGGAAACGAAGCGCAGGGGCTCGCCGAAGATGAACTGGCCTTGGCCGATCACCGGGTGGCCGTGCCCGTTTACGGCGCAGCGGAAAGCTTGAACCTCGGCACAGCGGCAACAGTGTGCCTCTACGCGAGTGCCAGGTCCCAGAAAGCGTGACTGAATACGTGACTTAAAGGCAGGGCCCCGGGCGTTCTCCGGGGCCCTTGCTGTATGAATCAGATGAGGTGTGGGTAATCAGGGCGCCCGGGTGCTCTTGCTGCGTCCCGTGATGGCGCCGTAGACGCCGGCAACTACCAGGCCGCCTACGATAGCCAGGATCCAAGTACCCAGATCAAAGAAGGCAAGGTCACCCTTGCCGAACAGGAGGCTGCCAATCCAGCCGCCTACAATTGCGCCGACCACGCCGAGCACGAGACTCGTCACCCAGCCGCCGCCGACTTTGCCCGGCATAACGGCTTTAACGATGGCCCCTACGATGAGGCCGAGAATAATCCAAGCAAGAAAACCCATGTCTCCTCCTTCATATTCGTCGGGATTAAACGTCCCGATTAGTGTTCAAGCTAACATACGGCCCTTCTAATGTCAGCAGGCTTAGTGCATGTCAGGGATGCGTCGTCTGCACCCGAAAAGGTACGGTGTTCGTGGGCGGAGCCGACTGCGGCGCCGCGAATTTCCCTGCTTGTTCTTGAAACCTGTGAAGAGGAGAAGCCTCCGTGGCTGCAAATGGCGGTACCAAGGCGATCGTCGCGGCCCTAGCCGCAAACCTGACCATCGCCGTCCTGAAGTTCGTGGCCTTTTTTCTGACGGCATCCTCGTCAATGCTGGCCGAAGCCATCCACTCCGTGGCCGACTCGGGCAACCAACTGCTGCTCCTGATCGGCGGCAAGCGCGCCAGGAAGGCTGCCAGCCTAGAGCACCCGTTCGGGTATGGCCGGGAACGCTACATTTACGCTTTTATCGTCTCGATCGTGCTCTTCAGCGTGGGCGGGCTTTTCGCACTGTTCGAAGCGTGGGAGAAGTTGCAGCACCCGCACGCCATCGAAGGGGACTTCTGGTGGGTTCCTCTGGCGGTGCTGATCGGTGCCATTGTTGCTGAGTCCTTCTCGTTCCGGACCGCCATCATCGAATCCAACCACGTCCGCGGCAAGCAGGGCTGGGTGAGCTTTGTGCGCACGGCCAAGCAGCCGGAGCTGCCGGTCATCCTGCTGGAAGATCTCGGGGCGCTTCTTGGCCTTGTGTTCGCGCTCGTGGGTGTGAGCATGACCCTCGTCACCGGCAACGGGATCTGGGACGCCGCGGGTACCGGCATGATCGGCTTGCTGCTCGTGGCCATCGCTGTGGTGCTGGCTATCGAAACCAAGTCCCTGCTGCTGGGCGAGTCCGCCACCCGGGATGACGTGGCCCGCATCAGTGAGGCCATCGAGGCCGGGGGACACAACCGCATCATCCACCTCAAGACCCTTCACCTCGGACCGGAGGAGCTGTTGGTGGCCGCCAAGATCTCCGTGAGTGCGGCAGAAACCGGCCGGGACATCGCCGCCGCGATTGATAGTGCAGAGTCCCGAATCCGCACGGCCGTTCCGATGGCCCGGGTGATCTACCTCGAACCGGATCTGCACCGCGAGGACAGTCGCACGGACGAGGACTCAGGCGCCGGTCAGGTTCCCAGTGCCGGCCAGATAGCCGCGGAGGCCGGGGCTCAGGACCTGCAGGCCTGACGCTCCTGCCTCAGCGCACCGAATGCTTCGGTGAAGCCGCTGCCCGCCCGTTCCCAGTATCAGGCGGCCAGCGGCTTTTTGCGTTCCAGGACGCCGCTGGTCACCGCGATGCCAAAGCCCAGGACTGCCAACACGGCGCCCACGAGCGCGGGTGCCACGAAGCCCCAGCCCCAGGCGATCACTACGCCCCCCAGGAAGGCGCCAAGGGCATTGGCAACGTTAAGCGCGGCGTGGTTGAGCGAAGAAGCGAGGGAGGGGGCGTCCGGCGACGCATCCAACAAACGGGTCTGCAAGGCCGGGATCAGCATGGAGCCGGACGCTCCCACCACAAAGACCATCACCAGGGCTGACCAGGGCCAGTGCACAGCCACCGCGTAAACCACCAGTGCGACGGCGATCCCGGGCAGGACCCAGTACAGCGTCCCCATCACCGACTTGTCGGCCAGCCTGCCGCCGACGACCGTACCCGCCACCATGCCCAGCCCGTAGAGTGCTACCACAATGGGCAGCAGCGATGCCGGAATCCCGGCCACCAGGGTCATGGTGTGGGCAATGTAGGTGTAGGTCGCGAAGAAGCCACCAAAGCCCACGATGCCGATCAGGATGGCCAGCCACACCTGAAGCCGTTTGAGCGCACCGAGTTCGCGGCGGATGCTCGCGTCAGGATGAGGTGCCTGGTACGGAACATAGCGCCACAGCAGGACCAGCGTCAGCAAGCCAATGCCTCCTACGAGGAGGAACAGCAGCCGCCAGCCAAAGGTCTGGCCGACCCAGGTGGCCGCGGGTACGCCGATGACGTTCGAAACGGACAGGCCCGCCATCACCATGGAGATGGCCCAACCGCGACGGGTGGGGGAAACCAGGGAGGCGGCGATCACGGCCGCGACCCCGAAGAAGGCACCGTGCGGCAGTCCGGCTGCAAACCGGGAAACCAGCATGCTGCCGTAGTCGGGAGCAAGATAGGAGGTCAGGTTGGCCAGCGTGAAGAACAGCATGAGGCCGAGCGCGAGGTGTTTGCGTGGCAGTTTGGCACCGACTGCGGCGAGCAGCGGCGCGCCCACCACGACTCCGAGGGCATAGGCGGAAATGAGGTGCCCGGCCTCCGGGGTGCTGATGCGGAGTCCTTGTTCCACCTCTTTCAACAGGCCCATCATGGTGAACTCCGTGACACCGATGCCGACGCCGCCCATAGCCAGCGCCAAAATTGCTGCGCCAACGTGCGGAGTCTTCGCCCTGGAAGCGGTGGAGGTTTGGACGACGCTGCTCATGTGCCTGCTTTTCAAAGGGGATGCTGGGGGAAGGCCCCCAAACCATTCTCCCTCATAGACTGGGGCGGTGAATGGACTGATACAGGTAGTTGGCGGAGCAATAGTGGACTCGTTGGCGAACCCTGCGCGCATGCTGGTGGCTAGGCGGACTGCTCCCGAGCAGTTCGCCGGATTTTGGGAATTTCCCGGCGGAAAAGTGGATGCCGGTGAGGAATGCGAGGCCGCATTGCACCGGGAACTGAGTGAGGAGCTCGGCGTGCGTGTCCGGCTGGGGCTCGAGCTTCCGGCAGCGGCGGCCACCGGATGGCGGCTGAACGACCGGGCAAGCATGCGGGTCTGGCTGGCCGAAATTATCCAGGGCGAGCCGCAACCCCTCGAGGACCACGACGCATTACGCTGGGTCGCGCTGACGGACCACCGGGAAGTGCTGGACCTGCTCTGGATCCCGGCCGATTTCCCCATTGTCGAAGCCCTCCTGCACTCACTCAGCGCGCAGCAGCAAGACACGCACGCGCGTTGAAATCCTGACGTCAGAACAGTGTAGGTTGACGGAGCGCTGTTGCTTCGTCGGCGTTCCGAAAGTCAGCGCCTGCTGTCCCGGGGACAGGCAGGATTCCTTCCGGATACTGGGCTTCCTCGCCGCGGGGATCGTCCGCCAGATCGCGGTGGCTGAAACCGTGGCCGCTGGTGAAGCCGTGCCGCTGCTTGAAGTAGCGGACTTTGGCGGCGAGCCACGTGCGGTATTCCTTGGTCGCGTAGGACCCTGTGTCGTAGAGGCGCCGGTAGCGGCCAGCCAGTTCCGGATGGTTCTTGGCAATCCACTGCATAAACCACTCGCGTGTACCCGGCTTCAGGTAAAGGGCGCCGGCCGTCACCCCCGTGGCTCCTGCTGCGGACAGGGAGCTGAAGAGGGCATCGAGCGCTTCGTCGCTGTCAGAGAGCCACGGAAGGATGGGCATCGCCATAACGCCGCAGGGGAGCCCGGCCTCGCGCAAGCGGGAGACGAGCTTCAGCCGCGCACGCGGCCCCGGCGTGCCTGGTTCCACAGCTTCCGAGAGTGCCTCGTCCGTCATGGCCAGGGAAATGCCCACCCCTACCGGCACCTGGGCGGCAGCCCTCTTCAGGAGCGGAATGTCCCGGGCCAGCAACGTCCCCTTGGTGAGGATGGACAATGGCGTGCCTGAGTCAGCCAGCGCCGTGATGATTCCCGGCATCAGCTGGTAGCGGCCCTCGGCCCGCTGATAGGGGTCCGTGTTGGTGCCAAGCGCCACCTGGTGGCGGCCCCAGGACGGCTTAGCCAGCTCCTTCCGGAGGACCTCGGCGGCATTGACCTTGACCACCACCTGGCTGTCGAAATCCAGCCCGGCGTCAAAGTCTAGGTACGTGTGGCTCTTGCGCGCAAAACAGTAAACACAGGCATGGCTGCAGCCGCGGTACGGGTTCACGGTCCACTCGAACGGCATCCGCGACCCGGCCACCACCTTGTTGAGCACCGATTTGGCGGTGACCTCATGGAAGGTGATGCCGGCGAATTCGGGGGTGGTCACAGAACGGACCAACCCGGCAAGGGGGAGCAGGGCAGGTGATGGGCCACTTCCGAGGTCATCGGCGGGCCGGGGCATCAGTGCTTGTGCATCCCATCTCATATCCCCCATTCGAATATATGTTCGAACTTAAGTCAAGGGCCGGGCGCTGCGGAAGTCCGCGCGCCGGGCTCACCTCCGGCCCCGCGGAACCCTGGACCCTGGACTTCCCACGGGAACCGTCACCCTTTACTTCCCACGGGAAACGTCAGGCCTGCAGTTCCCACACCACGGTGACACTGGCGTTAATGCTCGCGTGGCCCGCTTCCACATTGATGGCTTCGCTGGCGGCGGCGCGCTGGATCCGCGCCACCGGAACCGGCCCGGGCGCATCGGGGCGCTCGGCAACGGACATCACCGCGCCAAGCCGCGCGGACGCCAGGGATGCAAACTGTTCGGCCCTGGCAGCGGCATCCTGCCAGGCAGCTTCCCGGGCGAGGGAAGCGACGGCTGACTCATCCGAGAAGCCAAGCTCGAGTCCGTTCAGGCGCACGTCATCGCCGCCGGCATCGACTGCGGCCGCTATGACAGCGGACGCCGCGCTCACCTGCCGCAGGCGCACGGTGAGCACACTGGAGGTCACGTACCCGGTCACCTGCTGGCCCCCGCCGTCGCGCCAGACGACCTCCGGCCGGACATTCAGCCCGGAGGTCCGGATGTCCGCGTCAGCCACGCCGTGCCGGCGGAGCGCACCGGATACAGCCCCGGATGCTGTTCCCGCATCCGCATAGGCGGCGCCCACGCTGTCCCGCCGGCACTCGACGCCCACAGAAATCGTCAGTAAGTCGGGTGGCGCCTCAGCCGTCCCCGTCCCGGTCACGGTGATGGTCCTGGTGTTGGGTTCGCCCGTCATTGTCAGACCTCGATTCTGCCGGCCCCATGCAGCGCCGGCTTTGGTGTCCTGATGTCAACGTAACCGCCGGCTGCCAGGCCGGCTTGCCGCTCGAAGAAATTTGCCGACGCCGGATTGCCCGTCCGGAGCTGCGACCAGCCGGCGGCCAGGAAATACAGCGGAAGGAAGGGCAGCCCCAGGCAGTAGGCGTACTGGCTGCAGTGCTTTTCCTCATGCCCCAGAAGCGCCGGATTGGACGTCAGTTCTTCAGTCCGGATCCGGCAGATGACCACGTTGCCCAGGGTGAAAGCCCCCGCAAACGGAATGCGCCACCGGTAGCCGGACGCTATGACCAGCCCGCGGGGGCCTTTGCTGACGGCGGTTCCCGCAGCCGCGGCAACGGCCAGGCCCAGCAGGGTAGTGCCGTTGGCCAGGTTGGCGAACTGCCGTACCCGCTGCCCCGGCGTCAACAGCTGCGCGGCTGCCCGGCCCTGCCCTGGTGTCATGAGGCCATGGTAGCCGGAGCCTTCACTTAGACTGGAGGATAGTGGCCGCCAGTTTTGACCGGTGTGCCCTGACCTGGTCATCGAGTGCATTCATCAAGCATGGATTCACGGAATGACCTGCCAGTGACGGATGCGCTGCGGGGAAACCGCGCACGGCTGCACCGCTCACCGGCAGCCCCGACTCGTAGCTAAGAACAGTAGATGACTGAAACTTTGCCGGGCGCCGCCATCCCGAACCCTACGGATGAAGCCGCCATCACCGCCGCTGTAGACCAGGCCATCGCCGCCATCGCCGGCGCTGGCTCCCTTGACGAACTCAAGGCGGTGAGGCTGGCCCACACCGGTGAGAAGTCACCGCTCAGCCTGGCCAACCGGGAGATCGGCGGCCTGCCGAAAGACCAGAAAGCCGTAGCCGGAAAGCTCATGGGCTCATCCCGGGGCCGGGTCAACAAGGCGCTCGCGGACCGCACCGTCGAGCTGGAAGCTCAAAACGACGCCCGGATCCTGCTAGAAGAGACAGTGGACGTCACTGCCGCGCCGCGCCGTCGTCGGGCCGGAGCGCGGCACCCGCTCTCCACCCTGCAGGACCGAGTGGCGGACATCTTTGTTGGCATGGGCTGGGAAATCGCCGAAGGCCCCGAGGTTGAATCCGAGTGGTTCAACTTCGATGCGCTCAACTTCAAGCCGGACCATCCGGCCCGCGAAATGCAGGACACGTTCTTCGTGGAGCCGCCCGAGGCGCACCTCCTGATGCGTACCCACACCTCGCCGGTCCAGGTCCGCTCCATGCTGGAACGCGAAGTGCCGATCTACGTGCTGTGCCCCGGCAAGGTGTTCCGCACCGACGAGCTTGACGCCACGCACACCCCGGTGTTCCACCAGTTCGAGGGCCTGGCCATCGACAAGCACCTGAGCATGGCAGACCTCCGCGGAACACTGGAGCACTTCGCCCGGCAGATGTTCGGCGACGAAGCCCAGATCCGGCTGCGCCCCAACTACTTCCCGTTTACCGAGCCGTCCGCCGAGCTGGACATCTGGCACCCGGGCGCCAAGGGCGGCCCGCGGTGGATCGAGTGGGGCGGCTGCGGCATGGTCAACCCCAACGTGCTCCGCGCGGCGGGCATCGACCCGGACATCTATTCAGGTTTTGCCTTTGGCATGGGCATCGAGCGCACCCTGATGTTCCGCAACGAGGTGGGCGACATGCGCGACATGATCGAAGGCGATGTACGTTTCAGCGAGCACTTCGGGATGGAGATCTAACAGTGCGTATCCCACTTTCCTGGCTGCGTGAATTCGCAGCAGTACCGGCCGGAGCAACGGCCGAAGACGTGATGGCCGAACTGGTCAAGGTCGGTTTTGAAGAAGAGGACGTTCACCGCCCCACGGACACCCTTCAGGGTCCGGTTGTGGTGGGCCAGGTCCTGAGCATCGTCAAGGAGCCCCAGACCAACGGTAAAACCATCAACTGGTGCCAGGTCCGGGTTGTCCCCGAAGGCCAGGAACAGACCCTGACCGGCGGAGGCATCGACCCGTCCGGCGTGCAGGGGATCATCTGCGGCGCCCACAACTTCGTTGAGGGCGACAAAGTAGTGGTCACCCTGCCCGGCGCGGTCCTGCCCGGCGACTTCCGGATCTCCGCCCGGAAGACCTACGGCCACCTGTCCGCCGGCATGATCGCCTCCGTCCGCGAGCTTGGCATCGGCGAGGACCACGACGGCATCCTGGTCCTGTCCCGCATCGGGCTTGATCCGGAAATCGGCACGGACGCCATGGAACTGCTCGGCCTCTATGACCAGGCAGCCGAGATCAACGTGACCCCGGACCGCGGCTACGCGTTCTCCATCCGTGGTGTGGCCCGTGAATACGCCCACGCCACCGGCACCATATTCACGGACCCCGCTACCAAGGTCCAGGCCCCGTCGGAACTTTCCGGTGGCTACGGCGTCAAGCTCAACGACGACGCTCCCATCTACGGCAAGCCTGGCTGCGACCGTTTCGTGGCCCGCACCGTCCGTGGCGCCGACGCCACCAAGCCGACGCCCCCGTGGATGACCTCGCGGCTGCGGCTTGCCGGGATCCGCTCCATCTCCCTGCCCGTGGACATTTCCAACTACGTGATGCTAGAGCTTGGCCAGCCCACGCACTGCTATGACCTGGACAAGCTGTCCGGCGACATCGTGGTCCGGCGTGCCGTGGCGGGGGAGAAGATCACCACCCTGGACGACAAGGAGCGCACGCTCGACGTCGAGGACCTCCTCATCACCGACAGTTCCGGCGCGATCGGCATTGCCGGCGTGATGGGCGGCGCAGCCACCGAGGTGAGCGATTCGACGTCGAACGTCCTGGTGGAAGCGGCGCACTTCGACGAGGTGTCCATTGGCCGTTCCCGCCGCCGGCACAAGCTGCCGTCCGAGGCGTCCAAGCGCTTCGAGCGCGGCGTCGACTGGCACGTGGCGGACATAGCCGCCCAGCGTGTTGTTGACCTCCTGGTGGAACTCGCCGGTGGGGTTGCCGACCAGGCGGGGACCGACGTCGGGACCGCGCCGGACGCCGTGACCATCGCGCTGCCGGCAGCCTTCGCCGCCCAGCGGATCGGCATCGATTTCACGGAAGAACAGATCACCACCTCGCTAGTGGACCTGGGTGCCGTGGTGGAAAAAGCCGACGGCGGCTGGACCGTTACCGCCCCCAGCTGGCGCAACGACCTGGAAACCAAGGAAGACCTTTCCGAGGAAATCGCGCGGCTGGTGGGCTACGACAACATCCCCGCCACCCTTCCGGTGGCCCCTCCGGGACGTGGCCTGACCCGCGTGCAGCAGCAGCGCCGTCGGCTCATCCAGTCACTGGCTGACGCCGGTCTGACCGAAGTCCTCGCCTACCCGTTCGTCTCCAAGGCGGCCAACGACACATTCGGCGTCGCCGAGCTGGGTGCTGCCCGGAGCGCGGTCAAGCTGGCGAACCCGATCAGCGAGGAACACGGCTTCCTGCGCACGTCCATCCTCCCCGGGCTCATCGAGGTGGCCAAGCGGAACTACTCCCGCGGCTTCCGCGACCTGGCGCTCTTCGAGTCGGGCCTCGTTTTCCTACCGGACGAGACCGTGGGCACGCCGTCCATCCCGCCGCTGGGCGTCAAGCCTTCCGACGAGGTGCTGGATGCACTGTACGACGGCGTTCCGGACCAGCCGCTGTACGTCGCCGCTGTCCTCACGGGCCACGATTCACCCGCTGCCGCCGGCCACACGCCGCGCTTGTGGGACTGGTCCGACGCGCTGGACATCGCGCGGCTCGCCGGGGACGTCCTGGGTGTGGAGGTTGTGGTCAGCCAGGGTGCGCACCAGGCGTTCCACCCGGGCCGTGCCGCGCAGCTCTCGCTGCGGACCGGTGAAGTAGTGGGTTACGCCGGCGAGCTGCACCCGAAGCTCCTGGCCGCGCACGACATGCCTGCCCGTTCGGTGGCGCTGGAATTCAACGCGGATGCGCTGTTCGAGGCAGCCGCGGATGTGATTGTGGCCCGCCACATCTCCACGTTCCCGGTGGCCACCCAGGACGTTGCCCTGGTGGTGCCGCAGGACATTCCCGCGGACCAGGTCCTCGAGGCGCTCCGCGAAGGCGCCGGCGAGCTGCTGGAGGACGTGGCGCTGTTCGACGTCTACGCCGGCAAGGGTATTGAAGAAGGCAAGAAATCGCTGGCCTTCGGCTTGCGTTTCCGGGCATCGGACCGGACGCTGACGGCCGATGAAGCCTCGGCTGCGCGCGAAAGCGCTGTGGCCCTGGCGGCAGAGCGCTTCGGCGCCGTCCAGCGCTAAGCACGGATCCGGATGGCAGGGCCGGGACCAGAGATGGCGGGGCCGGTGGCGCCAGTGCCGGTTCTGCGGTCCTGGTCTCTCGGATTACAGGGAGGGCAGGATCCGACGGCGGGCCGCCAGTCAATAGTTCTGGGGCCCGCCGAGCTGGCCCGCGCAGCTGCCCTGGCACCCGGCCCGCGGGCCGTTTTTGTCGCTGGCCGGCGTGCCCTGCGAAGGTTCGCAGCAGAATTGCTGGACGTCCCGGCGTCTGACCTCACCACTCACTTCAGCTGCCCCCGGTGCGGCTCCGGCCCCGAGCTATCGCACGGCAGGCCGGGCTATACGCTCAGGGGAGAGCCGCTGCCGCTCGCGCTGAGCCTGTCCCGTAGTTCCGGGTGGATCCTGTTGGGCGCCGTGGTGGATCCACCTGCCGGAGTCACGATGGGCCTGGACCTGGCGGACCCGTCCGGCATGGCCTTTGAGGGGTTCGACGGCGTGGCCCTCACCGCCGCCGAGCGCGCGGCCCTGGCCGGGATGGCCGGGCCCCTGCTGCTTCAGGCGCGGGCACGGCTCTGGGCGCGCAAGGAAGCTTGGCTCAAGATGACGGGCGACGGTCTCGCCACGGCGCCGGACACTCTCGACGTTTTGTCGCGCCCGGAAATCCGGGACCTGGCCGCCGGCGAGGCGGGCCTCCCGCTCAACTTTCGCGCCGCCGTCGCGGTTTCGCGCGGCGGCAGCTAGCGCACCGGCCGAATGCAGCGGGGGCCTGCCAGCGCACTCTGCCTGTCAGCGCACCGGCAGCGGCGGAAGTGCTGCCTCGAGCAGCCACGGGTGCAGCAGCGCCTCGGTGTCGAGGCCGGTGGCCCGGTCCGCGGCGAGGATAAAGGCCGCCGTGGACACTGAACCGTGACGGTGGGCATCCGTCCAGTCGTGCAGCAGCGCAAAGAATGCCAGGTCGCCGCAACGGATCCGCAGAGCATGGAGGGCCAGGGCGCCCCGCTTGTAGACGCGGTCATCAAACATCAGCTCCGGTCCGGGGTCGCCCACGATGATGTCCTGGCTGCCGGCGGCCAGCTTCCGCCAGGCTGCGGCGGCCCGGTTCGCGACAGGAAGGACGCCCGCCTCCTCCGACCAGATCCACTCCGCGTAGCACGCGAAGCCCTCGTGGAGCCAGATGTCCGACCAGGATGCGGCAGTGAGGGAGTTCCCGAACCACTGGTGCGCGAGCTCGTGGGCGATGAGCCGCTGGGATTCCCACTCCTGCGTCAGGTGGTTCCGGCCCAGAATGGAGAGCGTCTGCGCTTCGAGCGGTATTTCCAGCTCGTCTTCGGTCACCACCACGGAGTATTCAGGGAAAGGGTAGGGCCCGAAACAGTTGGCAAAGGTGCGCATCATCTCAGGCTGCCTCGCCAGGCCTTCGCGGGCCGCATCGACCAACAGCGGCGGGACGGCGGCGAACTGCGGAACCTGCCCGTCCACGGGGAAGGGAGTCAGGGCGAGGAACTCATACCGGCCGATCTGGACCGTGGCAAGGTAGGTGGCCATGGGCTCGGTCTGTTCGTAGACCCAGGTCTCGCGGCTTGCCCTGCCGGTGTGGGAGATCAGGGTGCCGTTACACACGGCCCGGTAATTGGCGTCGGTGGTCACACTGATCCGGTAGCTGGCCTTGTCACCGGGGTGGTCGTTGCACGGGAACCATGAGGCGGCACCGTTCGGCTGGCCGGCCACAAGGACGCCGTCGGTGAGTTCCTCCCAGCCCACCTCGCCCCAGAACCCGCGCCGGGGACCAGGGTTGCCTTCGTAGCGGATGTCGAGGGTAAATTCCTCGCCCGCCGGCAGCGCGGCCTCGGGCACAATGACCAACTGCCCTGCGCGCTGGCTGAACTTTTTTACCCGGCGCCCGCTGAGCTGGATCTTCGTGGCCCGGAGCCCGGTAAGGTCCAGCACGAGGGCCGCCGTCGCGTACTGCGTGACTGCGTTCAGGACCGCGCGCCCGCTCAGGCGGTTATTGCTGAGCTTGTAGTCAATGTCCAGTTCGTAGCGGCTGACCTTGTACGCGTTCGTGCCATGGCCGGGCATATAGGGGTCAGGCGCAGATGCGCCGTGCTCCGAGTTGCGTGCAGGGCCGGTACTCGCGGCCATGGGGCTCGGTGCGGGGGAACTCATAAGACGGTCTTTCCGATCAGCGTAGGGCGGCAGGACAGCTGGTACTGCGGGGCTAGCGTGGTTTGGGAGCGGACGCTGCGGGACCACTCCAGGGGCTCACCGGGTTGCCCATCCAATAGGTCGCGGCGGGAACAGATTCGCCCCGCATCACCAGCGACGCCGGTCCTACAGTTCCACCGCTGCCGATGCTCGCCTGCGGCAGGATGACGCCGTGGGGCCCCATGGTTGCTCCGTCTTCGAGGGTAACAGTGTCCAGGCTCATGACCCGGTCATGGAACAGGTGCGTCTGGACCACACAGCCACGGTTGACCGTGGAGTTCCGCCCGAGGGTGACCAGGTCCGCTTCGGGAAGCCAGTAGCTTTCGCACCACGTGCCGCGGCCGATCCGCGCGCCGAGCGCCCGGAGCCACCAGACCAGGGCCGGGGTTCCGGTGGCTGCCCGCGCGAACCAGGGGGCGCCCACCATTTCGATAAACGTATCCACCACCTCGTTGCGCCAAATGAACGAGCTCCAGAGTGGATGCTCGCCGGCACGGATCCGGCCCACGAGGACCCATTTGGCGACGACGGCGCTGCCCGCGGCCACCGCGCCCGCCAGCAGCATCACGACGCCGCCCAGGGCTGCGGCAATCCCGTAGTTGTAGGCGGCAGCCAGCCAGTCAAAAGCAAGCATCACGCCGGCGGCGATCGCCACCGTTACCACCACGGGGATGAAGCGGCCCAGTTCCCAGAGGCAGCGGGCAAACTTGAGCCGCAGCGGCGGCTGGTAGGTGCGGGTGTCGTCCGAGGCGATGGCGGTGCGCCGGAGCCGCACAGGCGGGCTGCCCAGCCAGGATGTCCCGGACTTGGCCTTGGCCGGTGTGGCCGACAGGACGGCGACAAGGGAGTTCTTGGGGACATTCCGGCCGGCTGCGGTCATGCCCGAGTTGCCCAGGAAGGAGCGTTTGCCGATCTTCGCGGGCGCAATCCGCAGCCACCCGCCGTCGAGCTCGTAGGAGGCCACCATGGTGTCGTCGGCCAGGAAAGCGCCCTCGCCTACGGTGGTCATCTTGGGGATGAGCAGGACCGTGGAGGCTTCGACGTTCTTGCCGATCTTGGCACCGAGCAGGCGCAGCCAGACCGGAGTGAAGAGACTGGCATAAACAGGGAAGAGCAGGTCGCGGGCCAGGTCCAGCACACGTTCCGTGGCCCAGACCTGCCAGCCGATCCGGCTGCGGACGCGGTAGTAGCCCTCCGCCAGGCCGATTCCGAGCAAGCGGGTGCTGGCCAAAATCAGCAGGAGGTTGACGACGAACCACACAAGGGCCGCGGGTGCGAGGGCGAGCAAGAGCTGCGGGACGGCTGCGGAGAGTGATTTGCTGCCCTGGATGAAGGCAAAGACCACCAATGCCGCGGCAGTGGCAGACACGTAGGGAATCAGGGCCAGCACGGCGGAAGCCACGGCGAATCCGGCGAACCAGAGCCGGCCAATCAGCCGATGTTCTGCAGGAGTGTCCGGCAGCGAGTGCTTGGCCTTGCCCCGGCGCTCGGCGGGGGAGCCGGCAACGTGGTGGCCGGCCTTCACCTTGCCGAGGACGGCCGAGCCGGGCTCCACCTGGGCTCCGGCGCCGATGGAAGCGCCGGGCATCAGCGTGCTGCGCGCCCCGACGCTGGCTCCTGCCCCGATACGGACGGCCCCGATGTGGACGATGTCCCCGTCGATCCACCAGCCGGAAAGATCCACCTCAGGCTCGACGTTGGAGCCACTGCCCAGGGAAAGCATCCCGGTGACAGGCGGCAGCGAGTGCAGTTGGACGTTGTTGCCGATCTTGGCGCCCAACGCCCGGGCGTAGTACGGCACCCATGGTGCGCTGGCGAGGCTGATGGCCCCGGCGAGGTCCTGGATCTGTTCGGCCAGCCAGAGGCGCAGGTGCACCCGTCCGGAGCGCGGGTACGTTCCGGGCCCCACCTTCCGGAGCAGCATCCGGGCCGCGGCCACGGAAATCAGCATCCGGCCGGCCGGGGAGACGAAGACGAGCCAGGAGGCGGCCACCCACCACCAGGAAACGGTGGGGGCAGCGCTGAAGCCGGCCAACGCGGCCAGCACGTTGTTGGCCGCCATGAGGTAGGTCAGCCAGCGCATTCCCACCAGGATGTGCAAGGGAATGCCCATCAGCGTCTGGAAGACCTGGGACTTGAACGCGGTGGGGCGTACAGTCCGGGACGGCGCAGGTCCGGTGGCCACTCCGTCGGGAAGGGTCTGGCGGGCCGCATCGATCAGGGCACCGATCCTGGGTGTGGCATAGATGTCGGCGACCGTGATGGTCGGGTACCGGACCCTGAGGGCTGAGACCAGCTGGGCAGCGGACAGGGAGCCACCGCCGTAGGCGAAGAAGTCGGCGTCGAGGCTTGTTACGATGCTGCCAAGGACTGCAGTCCACTGTTCGGTCACCCAGGAGGCATCTTCGGGCAGGTTCAAGGGGGCAGCGTCAGCCTCCGCCGCGCCGGTCCCGGTCAGCGGCCAGGGCAGGGCATGGCGGTCCACCTTGCCGCTGGTTTTGGTAGGCAGGGAGTCGACGACGGTCAGCAGCGGAATGAGCGGCGCGGGGAGGCTCGCTGCCAGGAGTTCGCGGGCGGCCACCAGATCCAGGTCAGGGTCGGCGGCGGCCAGGTAGCCCACCAGGATCTGGTTGCCCGCAGCGGTTGTCCGTACTGCCGCCGCGGCTCCGGCAACGTGCGGGAGGGCCTGCAGGGCGGCGTCAATTTCGCCCAGTTCGATCCGGCGTCCACCGAGCTTGACCTGTTCGTCGGCGCGGCCCACAAAGATCAGTCCGGCGGCTTCGAAGCGGACCAGGTCGCCCGAACGGTAGGCGCGATCCCAGTCGAAGGACGGCATGGGCGCGTACTTCTCCCGGTCCTTGTCCGGGTCAAGGTAACGGGCCAGTCCGACGCCGCCGATAATCAGTTCGCCGATCTCCCCTTCGCCGACGGGCAGTCCTTCAGCATCCACCACTGCCAGGTCCCAGCCGTCCAGGGGCAGTCCGATCCGGACCGGACCGGGGCCACCCAGGGGAGCCGCGCAGGCCACTACCGTGGCCTCCGTGGGGCCGTAGGTGTTCCAGACTTCACGGCCCGGGACGGCAAGCCGCTCGGCCAGCTCGGGCGGGCAGGTCTCGCCGCCGAAAATCAGGAGCCGGACGCTCTCCAGGGACTCGGCCGGCCAGAGGGCAGCCAGCGTAGGAACGGTGGACACTGCGGTGATGCCGTGGCTGATGAGCCACGGGCCGAGGTCCGTTCCGGTCCTGACCAGGGCCCGCGGTGCGGGCACCAGGCAGGCGCCATGACGCCAGGCAAGCCACATTTCCTCACACGAGGCATCAAAGGCGACGGAAAGCCCTGCCAGTACCCTGTCATGCGGGCCGAGGGGCTCCGCCTGCAGGAAGATCCGGGCTTCGGCGTCAACAAAGGCGGCGGCGGAGCGGTGCTGGACCGCGACGCCCTTGGGCGTGCCGGTGGAACCGGAGGTAAAGATCACCCACGCGTCATCGCCGGGCTCGGCAGAACGGCTTTCGGCGTGACTACGTTCAGCGGGTTCCGGGGAGTCAGGCACGGAGACCGCGGCCCCACCCGTGAGAACTGCGGCTACACCAGCCTCACCGAAGACGAGCCGAGCACGTTCCTCAGGGTCGTCGGCGTCCACAGGAACGTAGGCGGCACCGATGTGCAGGATAGCGAGAATCGAGATGTAGAGCTCGCTGGTCCCGGACGGAATCCGCACACCTATCCTGTCGCCAGCGCCCAGCCCGGCGGCCTGGAGCTCCCGTCCTTTGGCCCGGACCGCGGCCATCAGGTCGGCGTAGCTCAGGGAACGCCGGCCGTCGTCGAGCGCTGAGGCCTCCGGGAAACGCGCGGCCGAGTCCGCCAGGATGGCCATGAGGGTCCGCTCGGGCGGGGCCAGGGGCAAACCGGCCAGCTGGGGGCGGTAGGGATCCTCCGGCAGGGATGCGGCGACGGTTGACTGATGCTCACTCACGGACAGATTCTGCCTGAGTAAAGTGAACGGAAGGTTCCAAAGATTAGTTGAAGATTCATGTTTTGTTCACGCGTGTGCTTGTATCCATCAGGGAACCAGCAGGACCTTGCCCGTGGTACGCCGGCCTTCGAGGTCCTCGTGGGCGCGTCGCGCCTCGGCCAGGGGGTAGGTGGCACCGATCCGGACCAACAGGCGCCCCTTTTCTGCGGCGGCGAAGATCTCCGCCGACCGCCAGCGGCGCTCCTGCTCGTTGAGCAGGAAGTGGGCCAGGGACGGGCGGGTCAACGTCAGCGACCCGCCCGCATTGAGACGCTGCGGATCCACCGGCGGAACGGCTCCCGAGGCTGCCCCGAACAGGACCAGCGTGCCTCTCGTGCGAAGGCAGGAGAGGGAGCCGTCAAAAGTGTTTCGGCCCACCCCGTCGTACACCGCGTCCACGCCCTTCCCGTTGGTGAGCTCGCGGACATGGTGGGGAAAGCCCTCGTAGCGCAACACGTGGTCGGCCCCGGCATCGCGGGCAAGTTCTTCCTTGGCCGCCGAGGAAACCGTCGTGATGACGCGGGCGCCCCTCTCCTTCAGCAGTTGGATCAGCAGCAGGCCGACGCCGCCGGCGCCGGCGTGCGTCAGTACTGTGTGGCCCGGTTCGACCTTGAAGGAGGAATTGATGAGGTAGTGGGCGGTCATGCCTTGGAGCGGCAAGGCAGCCGCCGTCAGGTCGTCGACGCCGTCCGGCACCGGAAGTGCCTTGGCCGCATCGAGCACCGCGTAGCCGGCGTAGCATTTAGTGCCCTCGGCCGTGGCCACCCTGCTGCCAACTGCGAAGTTTTCGACGCCCTCGCCGAGCTCCTCTACAGTCCCAGCGGCTTCCGAGCCAGGCGTAAAGGGGAACGGGACCTGGTACATGCCCCCGCGCTGGTAGGTGTCGATGAAGTTCACCCCGGCTGCCGCCACCTTGATGAGCAGCTGGCCAGGGCCCGGCGTCGGACGGTCCACCTCGGCAAGCTCGAGGACTTCCGGAACTCCGGACTGGCGGGCAACGATGGCTTGCATAAAAAGGTCTCCTCTCCGGGCGGGGGTTTCCCGCGGCCGGTGTCACTGACCATCCTAGGGATACCGCTACCGACGACGAAGCGACGGCCGGTAGCCGGCCGTCGCTTCGGGTCATACGGGGCAGAGTCATGCGGGGGAGTCCGCGTGGCTCGGGGTGCGTGCTAGAACCGCCGGGTCACCGTTGCCATGGGGCACTCGAAGTGGCGTCCTGCAGCAAGGCCTACATCGTTCAGGTAGCGGACGATGATGCCGTAGGACTGCAGCAGCGTGGTTTCCGTGTAGGGAACCTGGTGCTTCTTGCAGTACTCGCGGACGATCTTGGCTGCCTTATCCAGTTGGGGGCGTGCCATGTCCGGGAAGAGGTGGTGCTCAGCCTGGCGGTTAAGGCCGCCGAGCAGGATGTCCATAAACCGGCCGCCGGAGATGTTCCGTGACGTCAGGACCTGGCGGCTGAAGAAGTCCACGCGGCTGTCCGCGGGCAGGACCGGCATGCCCTTGTGGTTCGGCGCGAAGGAAGCGCCCATGTAGAAACCGAAGACGGCGAGTTGCACGCCGATGAAGGCGAACGCCATTCCGAGCGGCAGGAACGTAAAAGCGAGCGCGGGCAGGAGGCTGAGCCGGACCAGCAAAATGGGAAGCTCTACCCATCGGTGTGTCACCTTGGCCCGGCGGAAGACGAACTTCACGGAATCGATCTGCAGCCCCAGGCCAACAAGGAACAGCAACGGGAAGAAGAACCAGCCCTGCTTGCGGGTCAGGAACGAAAACCGGCCCTGCCGGGTGGCGGCACCTTCGGTATGGAAGGCGATGGCCCCCGTGGCAATGTCCGGATCCTTCGAAATGACGTTGGGGTGGTTGTGGTGGGCGCCGTGCTTCTGCTCCCACCAGGAATAGCTCATGCCGGCAACCGAGGTGGCCAGGATCCGGGCGGTCCAGTCGTTGGCCCGGCGCGACGCGAAGATCTGGCGGTGCCCGGCCTCGTGGGCCAGGAAACTCAGCTGTGTGCAGAGGACCCCGACGGCCGCGGCGATAAGGAGCTGGAACCAGCTGTCGCCGATCAGGGCAAACCCGAACCAGGTGGCGGCCATGAGGAGTACCAGGCTGGCAAAGAGCGTGATGTAGAAACCGACGCGGCGTTCCAGCAGGCCTTCAGCCTTGACGCTCTTCAACAGCTCCGAATAGCTCAGGACAACGGCGTTGGGCTGCCGGACACGCGATTTAGGGCGCTCTGACGTGGGAAGGGTGGTGGTCATGGAGCGGGGCCTCGTAACTGTTTCGGGCAACGCTGCAGCCGACATTCGGACTGCACGGTCAAGATCACCCTCACTCCAGCTTACGCCCTGCTTGTCCACCGGTCCTGGGAATCGATGTAACGCCGATGCATAAATATCGGGCACACTGAATACTTTTGCTGTAAGATTCACGGCATGACTATTTCTGTTGCCGTCTCCGGGGCCAGCGGCTACGCCGGGGGAGAAGTCCTGCGGCTCCTGGCCGGACATCCGGACGTGACCATCGGTGCCATCACCGCGCACAGCAATGCAGGCTCCCGCCTTGGCGAGCTGCAGCCGCACCTGCACGGACTGGCCAGCCGCATCCTGGAAGACACCACCGTGGAGAATCTGTCCGGGCACGATGTCGTGTTCCTGGCACTTCCGCACGGTGCTTCCGCCGAGATCGCGGCACAGCTCCCGGAGGGCACCGTAGTGATCGACGCCGGCGCGGACCACCGCCTCGAAGATCCAACCGCGTGGGAAAAGTTCTACGGCACGGCCCACGCCGGAACGTGGCCCTACGGTCTGCCGGAGCTCCCCGGCCAGCGCGAGGCCCTCAAGGGCGCCACGCGGATCGCCGTCCCGGGCTGCTACCCGACGTCGGCCCTCCTGGCCCTGGCGCCCGGGTTCGCCGCCAAGCTGCTCCAGCCCGACGACGTCGTGATTGTTTCCGCTTCCGGCACCTCTGGTGCGGGCAAGGCCGCGAAAGTGAACCTCATCGGTTCTGAGGTGATGGGCTCCATGAGCCCCTACGGCGTAGGCGGCGGCCACCGCCACACGCCGGAGATCGAGCAGGGCCTCTCCAATGCTGCCGGGGAGAGTGTCACCGTGTCCTTCACCCCGACGCTCGCACCGATGAGCCGCGGCATCCTCACCACGGCCACCGCGGCGGTCAAGCCCGGCACCACCGCGGCGGACCTTCGCCAGGCGTGGGCGGATGCCTACGACGACGAACCGTTTGTCCACTTGCTGCCGGAAGGGCAGTGGCCCGCCACCAAGTCCGTCCAGGGCTCCAACCACGCCGCTATGCAGTTGGCACTGGATGAACACACCGGCCGCGTGATTGTGACGTGCGTCATTGATAACCTCACCAAGGGGACTGCAGGCGGCGCCGTGCAGTCCATGAATATTGCGCTTGGCCTGCCGGAAACCGCCGGCCTCAACCTGCAGGGAGTTGCACCGTGACCGTTACCGCCCCCCTGGGATTCCGCGCCGCCGGCGTCACCGCCGGCCTCAAGACCTCCGGCAAGCCGGACTTCGCCCTGGTGGTCAACGACGGCCCGTCGAAGGCGGCGGCCGCCGTCTTCACCAGCAATCGCGTGGCCGCGGCCCCCGTCCACTGGTCCCGCCAGGTGGTCTCGGACGGCCGCGTGGACGCAGTGGTCCTCAACTCCGGCGGTGCCAACGCCTGTACCGGTCCCCAGGGGTTCCAGAACACCCACAGCACGGCCGAAAAAGTGGCCGCGGTCCTCGGCATCTCCGCGACGGACGTGTTTGTCTGTTCCACCGGCCTGATCGGCGAGCAGCTGCCCATGGACAAGATCCTCCCGGGCGTCGAGGCTGCCTCGGCAGCGCTCAGCACGGACGGCGGGCCGGATGCGGCCAACGCCATCATGACCACAGACTCGGTCCCCAAGTCCGCACTGTTCATCGGCACGGACGCCGACGGCCAGGAGTTCACCATCGGCGGCATCGCCAAGGGCGCCGGCATGCTGGCACCCGGCCTGGCCACCATGCTGGTAGTCCTTACCACTGACGCCGACGTCGAAGCGGAAATGCTCGACATCGTTCTCCGCGACGCCACGCGCGTCACCTTCGACCGGGCTGATTCGGACGGCTGCATGTCCACCAATGACACCGTGGTGCTGCTGGCCTCCGGCGCGTCAGGCGCCGTCCCGTCCGCGGAAGCCTTTGGTGGCGGGCTGACCCAGGTATGCGCCGAACTGGCGCGCAAGCTGATCGGGGACGCCGAAGGCGCCAGCCACGATATCGCCATCCGCACGTTCAACGCGGCCAGCGAGCGGGACGCCGAAACGGTCAGCCGCTCCGTGGCCCGGTCCAACCTGTTCAAGGCAGCCATTTTCGGCAAGGACCCCAACTGGGGCCGCGTGCTGTCCGCTGTGGGCACCACGGACGCCATGTTCGAACCGGACCAGCTCAACGTGGCCATCAACGGCATCCAGATCTGCCGCAACGGCAGCATCGGCGACGACCGAAACCTGGTGGACCTGGAACCCCGCGAAGTACTGGTGGAAATTGACCTGCAGTCCGGTGACGCCGAAGCCACCATCTGGACCAACGACCTCACTCACGACTACGTCCACGAGAACAGCGCCTACTCAAGCTGATCCTCAAGCTAGATCCACCAGCAACCCTGGAGATACTGCACGCATGAACACCCAGACCCGTGAAACGACGTCCATGAGTGATGCCCAAAGCAAGGCCGGCACGCTGATCGAGGCGCTGCCCTGGATCCAGCGGTTCGCCGGCACCACCATGGTGATCAAATACGGCGGCAACGCCATGGTCAACGAGGAACTGCGCCGTGCCTTCGCCGAAGACGTGGTGTTCCTGCACCATGTGGGCATCCACCCCGTGGTGGTCCACGGCGGCGGTCCGCAGATCAACTCCATGCTGGCGCGGCTGGGCATCGAGTCCGAGTTCAAAGGCGGCCTCCGCGTCACCACGCCCGAAGCCATGGACGTGGTCCGGATGGTCCTCACCGGCCAGGTGGGCCGCGAACTGGTGGGCCTGATCAACTCCCACGGCCCCTACGCGGTGGGAATGTCCGGGGAAGACGGCGGCCTGCTCCGTGCCGTCCGGACCGGCACCGTCATTGACGGCGAGGAAGTGGACCTGGGCCTGGTGGGCGAAGTTGTCGGCGTGAACCCCGAGGGCATCCTGGACATCCTGGCCGCGGGCCGCATCCCGGTCATCTCCACCGTGGCACCGGAAATCGAGTCCGACGGCCTCGAGACGGCAGCCGGAGAGGTCCAGACCACCGGCCAGGTCCTGAACGTCAACGCGGATACTGCTGCCGCGGCCCTCGCCGAAGCCCTGGGGGCCTCCAAACTGGTGATCCTCACCGATGTCGAAGGACTGTACGCCAACTGGCCGGACCGGTCCTCCCTCATCTCCTCCCTGACAGCCTCGGAGCTGCGCCAGCTGCTGCCGTCGTTGGAATCGGGCATGATCCCCAAGATGGAAGCGTGCCTCAAGGCGATTGACGGCGGAGTGGAACGCGCGCACATCGTGGACGGCCGCCTGCCGCACTCGATGCTCCTGGAAACATTCACGACGGCGGGCATAGGCACGCAGGTTGTCCCCGATACAGAGGAAGATTCATGAGTAACGTCGAAGATCTCGACAAGCTCGATCACCAGAGCCCGGTGGTTGAGCTTGTCGAAACCAAGGGCCACACCAGCGGGGCGGACTGGCTCGCGCGCTACTCCACGTCCCTGATGGGTGTCTTTGGCACGCCGCAGCGTGTCCTGGTCCGTGGTGCCGGCTGCCTGGTCTGGGACGCCGACGGGAAGGAATACCTGGACCTGCTCGGCGGTATTGCCGTCAACGCCCTGGGCCACGCCCATCCGTTTGTCACGTCCGTGATTTCGAGCCAGCTGGCCACCCTGGGCCATATCTCCAATTTCTTCACCAGCCCCACGCAGATCGCGCTGGCCGAAAAGCTGTTGGCGCTGACGCACGCCCCGGCGGGCTCCAAGGTGTTCTTCACAAATTCCGGCACCGAAGCCAACGAAGCGGCCTTCAAGCTGGCCCGGCGCAACGGAGCCGGCCCGGACGGCACCACGGGCAAGCGCACCAAGATCATCGCCCTCGAGGGAGCCTTCCACGGGCGCACCATGGGTGCCCTGGCCCTGACCGCGAAGAAAGCCTACCGCCTACCGTTTGAGCCTTTGCCCGGCGGAGTGGTCCACATCCCGTTCGGCGACGTCGCGGCCCTGGAAGCAGCCATCGACGAAACCGTGGCCGCCGTTTTCCTGGAGCCCATCCAGGGCGAAGCCGGAGTTCGGCCCCTGCCTCCTGGCTACCTGAAGGCAGCCCGCGAAGCGACCACAAAGGCCGGCGCCCTGCTGATCCTGGACGAGGTCCAGACCGGTATCGGCCGCACCGGCAAATGGCTCGCGACGGAGGACGCCGGGATTGTTCCGGACGCCGTCACCCTGGCCAAGGGCCTCGGCGGCGGCTTCCCCATCGGTGCGCTTCTCACGTTCGGTGAGCGGACGTCGTCGCTGCTGTCCGCGGGCCAGCACGGCACCACCTTCGGCGGCAACCCGGTGGCGACGGCGGCCGCGCTGGCCACGCTGCACGCGATCGAAAGCCAGCGGGTCCTGGAAAACGTTGCACTTGTGGGGGACTACCTCCGCACCGGCCTCGCCGCCGTCGACGGCGTCACCGAAGTCCGCGGCGAAGGCCTGCTGATCGGCTTCGACCTGGACGCCGACGTGGCTCCCGCCGTCGTGACCGCAGGCCTTGACGCCGGTTTCATCGTCAACAGCCCCGGCCCGCACACCATCCGGCTCGCCCCGCCGCTGATCCTCACCAAGGACCAGGCCGGCACCTTCCTCGCCGCCCTCCCGGCACTCCTCCAGACAGCTAAGGACGCGCAGTGACCCCTGTAGTTTCTTCCGCCGGCACAGCCAGCACCACACGCCACTTCCTGAAGGACACGGACCTGAGCCCCGCCGAGCAGGCCGAGGTCCTGGACCTGGCCGTCCGCATGAAGGCAGCGCCGTACAGCGTGCAGCCCTTTGCCGGGGAGGGCAATGGCCGCAAGACGGTGGCCGTCATCTTCGATAAGACCTCCACCCGTACGCGGGTTTCCTTCGCCACCGGCATCGCGGACATGGGCGGCAACGCGCTGATCATCAACCCGGGCGAGGCGCAGATCGGCCACAAGGAATCTGTCGAGGACACCGCCAAGGTCCTGGAGCGTATGGTCTCCACCATTGTGTGGCGCACCGGCGCGCACTCGGGCCTGGTGGCCATGGCGGCGAACTCCAGGGTGCCGGTTATCAACGCCTTGTGCGATGACTACCACCCGTGCCAGCTCCTGGCGGACCTGCTCGCCGTCAAGGAACACAAGGGCGAGCTCAAAGGCCTCACCATGAGCTACCTGGGCGACGCCGCCAACAACATGGCCAACTCCTACCTGCTGGCCGGCGTCACCGCCGGGATGCACGTCCGCATCGCCGGGCCCGAAGGCTACCTCCCGGCAGCGGAGATCGTTGCCGCGGCCGAGGAGCGCGCCGCCCAGACCGGCGGTTCCGTGCTGGTCACCACCGACGCCGCCGTTGCCCTCAAGGGCGCCGACGTTGTGGCCACGGACACCTGGGTCTCCATGGGCCAGGAAGCCGAAAAGGAGGCCCGGCTGCAGCTGTTCCGGGAGTACTCCGTCGATGAGGCGGCTATGGCACACGCGGCGGATGACGCCGTCGTGCTTCACTGCCTGCCCGCCTACCGCGGCTACGAGATTTCGGCGGGCGTCATCGACGGCCCGCAGTCGATCGTGTGGGACGAAGCCGAGAACCGGCTGCACGCGCAGAAGGCCCTGATGGCCTGGCTGATGCACCGATCCGGACTCGCCGTCGTCGAAGGCCTGGCCCTGGTGGACGGGCTGGCGCCGGTGGACGGGCTGGCGCCACGGGAGGTTGGCAACTAGTGTCCGTCCCGCCGGCATCGCCGGGCTCCAGCCCGGCCACCAAAACGGCCCGCCAGGCGCGCATCACCGCGATCCTGACGGGTGAATCGGTGCGCTCCCAGGCGGAGCTGGCCGCTTTGCTGGCGGACGACGGCGTCCAGGTCACCCAGGCCACGCTGTCCCGGGACCTCGTGGAACTCGGCGCCGTCCGGGTCCGCGGCAAGGAAGGCGTGCTGGTTTACGCCGTCCCCGGCGAGGGCGGCGAACGTGCGGCCAAAAGCGGAGTCAGCCAGGAGATCCTGGATGCCAGGCTTGCCCGGCTGTGCAGCGAACTTCTGGTCACGGCGGAAGCCTCGGCCAACATCGCGGTGCTCCGGACCCCGCCCGGTGCGGCCAACTTCCTGGCCCTGGCCATCGACCACTCGGTGATGCCCTCCATCCTCGGGACCATTGCCGGTGACGACACCGTGCTGCTGGTCTCCCGGGATCCGCAGGGCGGGCAGGACCTCGCGGTCCGGTTCCTGCAGCTCGCCGAGGAAGCCGGCGGCAGCCAGTAGGCCCACACCGCCCGAACACCCTCCCGGTGTGACAGGCTTTCCCCAGAACGTTTTTCCCTGAAGAATTTCCCCGACAATATCTACAACCCCAATTAGGAGCATTTTCGTGACTGAGCGTATTGTTCTGGCCTACTCCGGTGGCCTCGATACTTCCGTAGCCATCGGCTGGATCGGCGAAGCCACCGGTGCCGAGGTCATCGCCGTAGCGGTCGACGTCGGACAGGGCGGCGAGTCGCTGGAGACCATCCGCCAGCGCGCACTGGGCTGCGGCGCCGTTGAAGCCTACGTGGCCGACGCCTCCGATGAGTTCGCTGACGAATACTGCATGCCCACGCTGAAGGCCAACGCCCTCTACCAGGGCCACTACCCGCTGGTTTCCGCCATCTCCCGGCCGGTCATCGTCAAGCACCTGGTCAAGGCCGCCCGTGAATTCGGCGCCACCACCGTGGCCCACGGCTGCACCGGCAAAGGCAACGACCAGGTCCGCTTCGAAGTGGGCATCCAGACCCTCGGCCCGGACCTGAAGTGCATCGCTCCGGTCCGCGACCTCGCCCTCACCCGCGACAAGGCCATCGCCTTCGCCGAGGAAAAGGGACTGCCGATCGAGACCACCAAGAAGAACCCGTACTCGATCGATCAGAACGTCTGGGGACGCGCCGTCGAAACCGGTTACCTCGAGGACATCTGGAACGCGCCCACCAAGGACATCTACGACTACACCGCGACGCCGGAGTTCCCGCCGGCCCCGGATGAGGTCACCATTTCGTTCGAAGCCGGCGTGCCGGTAGCGATCGACGGCGTCCGGGTCACCCCGCTGCAGGCCATCAAGGAACTGAACCGCCGTGCCGGCGCGCAGGGTGTGGGCCGGATCGACGTCGTCGAAGACCGCCTCGTGGGCATCAAGTCCCGCGAAATCTACGAAGCCCCCGGTGCCATGGCGCTGATCACCGCGCACAAGCACCTCGAGGACATCACCATCGAACGCGAGCAGGCCCGCTTCAAGGCCACTGTTGGCCAGCGCTGGGCCGAACTGGTCTACGACGGCCAGTGGTTCTCACCGCTCAAGCGCTCCCTGGACGCCTTCATCGAAGACACCCAGAAATACGTCACCGGCGACATCCGCATGGTGCTGCACGGCGGCCAGGCGATCGTCAACGGACGCCGTTCCGAGACCTCGCTCTACGACTTCGACCTCGCCACCTACGACACCGGCGACACATTCGACCAGTCCATGGCACGCGGCTTCATCGAACTGTGGGGCATGTCCGCCAAGGTTGCCTCCGGCCGCGATATCCGCGTCGCAGGGAAGTAAATATCGGTGGTTGAGCCTGTCGAAACCCCGAAATCCGACGCGACCAACACCGGCGCACTGTGGGGTGGCCGGTTCGCCGGCGGCCCCGCAGATGCCCTCGCGGCGTTGAGCAAGTCCACTCACTTTGACTGGCGGCTGGCCCGCTACGACATCGCCGGATCCAAGGCGCACGCCCGCGTGCTGCACAAGGCCGGGCTGCTGGACGACGCCGAACTCGAAGGCATGCTCGACGCCCTGAGCCGGCTGGATGACGACGTCGCCTCCGGCGCGTATCTTCCGGCCGAGTCCGACGAGGACGTACACGGGTCACTGGAACGCGGCCTGATCGAGCGCGCCGGCACCCAGCTCGGCGGCAAGCTCCGCGCCGGCCGGTCCCGCAACGACCAGGTGGCCACGCTGGGCCGCATGTTCCTGCGTGACCACGCCCGGATCATCGCGCGCGGTGTGCTGGCAACCATCGAGGCCCTGGTGGACCAGGCCAAGGCCCACCAGGGTGTGGCCATGCCCGGGCGTACGCACCTGCAGCATGCCCAGCCCATCCTGCTCAGCCACCACCTGCTGGCCCATGCCTGGGCGCTGCTGCGCGACGTGCAGCGGCTCCAGGACTGGGACAAGCGCGCAGGGGTTTCGCCTTACGGTTCCGGTGCCCTCGCAGGCTCGTCGCTGGGCCTCGACCCGGAGGCCGTCGCGGCGGACCTGGGCTTCTTCTCCGCCACGCACAACTCCATTGACGGCACCGCATCGCGCGATGTCTTCGCCGAGTTTGCGTGGGTTACGGCCATGATCGGCGTGGACCTGTCCCGCGTTTCGGAGGAAGTCATTCTCTGGGCCACCAAGGAGTTCTCCTTCGTGACCCTGCACGATTCCTACTCCACCGGTTCCTCGATCATGCCGCAGAAGAAGAACCCCGACGTCGCCGAACTGGCCCGCGGCAAGGCAGGGCGCCTGATCGGCAACCTGACTGGGCTGCTGGCCACGCTCAAGGGCCTGCCGCTCGCGTACAACCGCGACCTGCAGGAAGACAAAGAGCCGGTCTTCGACGCTGCCGACACTCTGGAGCTGCTGCTTCCGGCAGTCTCGGGCATGATCGCGACGCTGAAGTTCAACACGGAACGGATGGAGTCGCTGGCACCGCAGGGCTTCGCGCTGGCCACGGACATCGCGGAATGGCTGGTCCGCCAGGGTGTTCCGTTCCGGGAGGCACACGAGCTCTCCGGAGCGGCCGTGAAGCAGGCCGAAAGCCGCGATGTGGAGCTGTGGGATCTGACGGATGAGGAATACGTCGCCATTTCGGAGCACCTGACTCCGGAGGTCCGCACGGTCCTGTCCACCGAAGGGTCGCTCAAGAGCCGCAACTCCCAGGGCGGCACCGCACCCGCCGCCGTCGAACGCCAGCTGCTTGCCCTCGAAGGCGAGCTCGCCGGCGTGCGCGGGTGCGCAGCCTAACCCCCGAAACCCTCTCTCACTTTTGAGGTGATTTCAGCCAACGCTCCTGCAGTCAGTGCAGGAGCGTTGGCCGTTTCCGCACCAAAGCTGAGAGAGCGTTGGGCGTTAATGGGCGTTAACTCTGTCGGCTACCATGGCGCTATGACTGAGATCACTACTTCAGAACTACTGGCCGACCTGCACAAGGCCGCCAGCGCCGTGGCCTCGACCGCCGCGAAATTCACCGATGAGGATGTCAAGGCACCGTCGGGACTCCCCGGTTGGACCCGCGGGCACGTCCTGGCGCATCTCGCCGGCATCTCCAACGCCATGGCACGGCAGCTGGAATATGCCGCCCGCGGCGCCACTGTTGAGCTGTACGACGGAGGCCAGGACGGACGCACGAAGGCCATCGAGATGGCCGCCGGCCACAACGCGGATGCGCACCGGGCCGACCTGCAGGCTGGCCTGGACCGGGCACTGAAGGCTTTTGATTCGCTGGATGGAGACGCCGACTGGCAGGCATCCATTGCCTACCGCGGCGGCGTGGTCTTCGACGGCGGCCTCGCGCTGTGGCGTGAACTCGTGATCCACACCGCGGACCTCGGCGCCGGACTCGGCCCCGAGACGTGGAGCCGGAAATTCTGCGAGCACCTCTTTGACTTCCTGGCGGCCCGTGTCCCGCCGGGGGAAAAACTGGTGTTGCAGCCACTGGGGCTGCCGCCCGTGACCCTTGGCCTTGGCCGTTCCACCGTCATCAGCGGGATGATCACCGACATTGCCGCCTGGCTGGCCGGCCGTGAACCATCGCTCGGCAGCCTGCGGGCAACAGCCGCCGCGGACGGCGTGGACCTCCCGGAACTGCTGCCCTGGCCAGCCGGGACACCCGCAACGCGGTAGCCCCTATCCGGCTTCGCGGGCCAACAGGCTCTCCGTTGCCTCGCGGGCCAGCAGGCTTTCCTTGATGGCCAGGCCCCAGCGGAAACCGCCCAGGGAACCGTCGGTGCGGATAACTCGGTGGCACGGCACAAACAAGGCTGCCGCGTTGAAGGCGCAGGCGCTTGCCGCGGCCCGGACCGCCTTCGGATTTCCGGAAAGTTCGGCGTACTCGGTGTACGTCACCGGCGACCCGGGACGCACGGTCCTCAGCACATCCCAGGCATGTGACCGGAAGGGCCCCGACTTCTGGCGCACGGGGACGGCCATGGCGGGTGCGGGGTCGCCGGCATAAAAGGCTTCAACGGCCCGGGAGATGGGGCCCAGATCCGTCACTGCTTCGACATCGCCCGGCCGCAGCTCGGGGTGGATCTGGCCGGTCAGCTCACCCGGCTCGGCGGTCCAGCCTGAGGCGAGGACCACGCCGTCCTGGGCAAGGATGGTGAACGGGCCGTCCGGGGTGGACATCACTAGCAACTGGGCTTTCATAGCATCGCTTTCTCTGGAACGGCTTGTTCACGTTTGGGGGATTTGGACTCCGCGGCGGCGCGCCACAGGTGCATGGTGGCGTAGGACCGCCACGGGCTGACCTCGCGGAAATCGGGGCTTGGCGTCACGCCAGGCGCCTCAACGCCGCCGCCGTCTTGGTTCGTGAGGGCCGGGGCGAGCGCCCGGATGCCGTTTCGCACCGCGGCGTCGTTGGCCAGAAACACGTCCGGCGCGCCAAGGACACGCATTGCCACGTAGCCCACGGTCCACGGGCCCACCCCGGGAAGGGGAAGCAGCTTGGCGCCGAGCCCGGGCAGATCGTCCCCGTAGCCAAAATCCAGTTGACCTCCAGCCAGGGCCGATGCTGCAGAACGTATTGCGTCAATCCGGCGTTGCGGCCCGCGCAGCAGCGTGTAGCCGGTCTCGGCGATTTCGGCCGCGGTGGGAAACAGCCGATCAAGGCCCTCACCGGGGACCGCGCTGGGACTGCCGGCAGCGGCCAGCTGCGTCAGTGCGGTCCGGGCCGCAGCCACGGTGATTTGCTGCCCGATCATCGCCCGGATGAGCAGCTCCTGCGGATCCACCGCGCCGGGCATCCTGATGCCCGGCGCACTGGCAACCGAGGCGGCCAGGCGGGGCTCCTGAGACAGTGCACTGTCGATGGCTACCGGATCGGCGTCGAGGTCGAAGAGCCGGCGTACCCTGCTCAGCAGGGCGGGCAGGTCCCGGAGGTCCACCGCGCCGATGGTGAGGGTCAGTGGCCGTCCGGGAGCGCCGTCGTCGTAAGTCACGCTGAAGCGGGCGTCGCCATGCGGCAGCTGCAAAGTACGGGCGTACGACGTCGGCGTCCCCGCCTCGATCCCGGGGATTGCCCTGACGGCGAGGAAGGAAAAGATGCCGGGATCGAACGGTTCGCGGTACGGCAGGCTCAACGTCAGGGACGTCGCGGCGGCATGGGAGCGGTGGTGCCTGGCGGTCGCGCGCAGGGCAGTGGGAGTCATGGCGAACACCTCCACCATGGTGTCGTTGAACTGGCGGACGCTGCTGAAGCCGGACGCGAATGCGATGTCCGCCAGCTTCATCGCTGTGGACACCAACAGGGTGCGGGCGGTCTGGGCGCGGCTGGCCCGGGCCAGGGAGAGCGGGCCGGCGCCGAGTTCGTGGCTGAGGATCCTGTTGAGCTGGCGGGAGGAATATCCCAGCCGGGCGGCGAGGCCCTCCACCCCTTCCCGGTTGATCACGCCGTCGTTGATCAGGCGCATCGCGCGGCCCGCCAGGTCCTGCCGGATGTTCCACGCAGGCGTGCCGGGCACTGCTTCGGGAAGGCAGCGCTTGCACGCCCGGTAGCCGGCGTCGTGCGCTGCGGCAGAGGTTTCGTAGAAGGTGACGTTCGCCGCTTTCGGGGTCCGGGCGGGGCAGGACGGACGACAGTAGATGCCAGTGGTCCGGACAGCGGTGTAGAACTGCCCGTCGAACCGGGTGTCCCGTGCGTCAATCGCGCGGTAGCGCTGCCAGAAGTCCATGCCCTCCATCCTGCCAGCCAGCGACAGGGACTGCTAGCGGAAATCGGACACGGCCGTGGCGTTCGGTAGAGTCGGATCATGACCGTCAGCCTGAGTCCCGCCAGCCCGGAACAGCTCCGCGACCTGCTGTCAGGCGATGCCCGGAGTGTCGCTCCGCGGCTACTGGGATCTGTGCTGACCCACCACAGCCACGAGGGAACGGTGGCTGTGCGGATCACCGAGGTGGAGGCGTACATGGGTCCCGGCGGCTCGTCGCATCCGGATCCCGGCTCCCACACTTTCCGTGGCCCCACGGCCCGCAACGCGCCCATGTTCGGCCCGGCCGGCCACCTCTACGTCTATTTCACGTATGGCATGCACTACTGCGCCAACATCGTCTGCGGTCCGGCGGGCACCGCATCTGCCGTCCTGTTGCGGGCGGGCGAGGTGGTGGAGGGGCAGCGCCTCGCGCTGGTGCGGCGTCCGACGTCGAAATCGGCCCTCGACCTGGCGAGCGGCCCGGCCCGGCTGGCCACCACACTGGCCCTGACTACTGCCGACAGCGGCCGGGATGCGCTGGCTGACCCCTTCGAACTGCGGCTGCCCTCGGTACCTGCCACTGAATTCATGTCCGGGCCGAGGGTGGGCGTTTCCGGCGATGGCGGCTCCGTGACGTATCCCTGGCGCTTCTGGCTGCCAGGCGATCCCACCGTGTCCCGCTACAAGGCGGCGAAGGTGCGCCGGGCATAATCCGTCCCGCCGGGGTGGTCTCCCGCCAGGGCGAACGGCGCCAACCGGTGCTGGAGTCGCCGTTGTACAGCGGGCCATTCCTGCCCCAGGACCGAGAACACTGCGGAATCCGCACGTGTGCCGTCAGGCGCCAAGCGGTGGCTGCGCAGCACGCCCTCGAACGTTGCCCCCAGCCGTTCGATGGCGGCGGCGCTGCGCACATTGCGTGCGTCGCAGCGAAACGCAACCCGCTGAACCCGAAGGACTTCGAACGCAAAGGCGAGCAGGGCGTGCTTGCTGGCGGGATTTACGTGCGTGCCCCAGAATTGCCGTCCAAAGAAGGTGCCGCCAACTTCCGCGCGTTGCTGGGCGGCATCGAAAGCATTCAGGGCGCTTGTGCCCAGGAGGGCCCCGGTCCGCTGGTCCGTCACAGCGAAGGCCAGGCTGGCCGGGTCCTCAATCCTGGCCGCAAACAGCCCTGAAAGCTCGTGCGCCGTGGCCGGCAGGGGCGCCGCCATTCCTGCCCACATCGCGGCGTCCACGAAGTCAAACAGCCCTTCGGCATGGTGCGGTGCCAACGGAATGAGGGACAGCCCGTATCCGGTCAGGACGTTCTCGTGGTGCATTGCAGTATTGAATCATTCACGGGGCGGCGCGGCTACGGAAGTGTGCGGACTGAAGGTGAACATTGGGTGACTTCCGGGGCTGGGGACCGGCGGGCGCGTTAACCGAAATGGTTGTAGAATGGACGGTCTGTCTTTTGCGATAGGGGAACGTTTAATGCTCGACGCCGATTTGGCCCACGAACGGAATTATGTTGCCGGCCTGTACGCGCGGCTGGAAGAGCTCCGCACGGAAAAGCGCCAGCAGTTGGCACAGGTCCGCCGGGCCGGTGCCGTGGGCACCATGCAGAATGTTTCCGAACGGGACGCCTTCGCCGCGCTCTACGAGGACCGCCTCGCCCAGCTCGACGCCGTCGATGACCGCCTGGTCTTCGGCCGCCTCGACCTGGATTCCGGTGAGGCCCAGTACATTGGGCGCATCGGCTTGACCACCGATGACCTCCAGCGGCTCATGGTGGACTGGCGCGCGCCCGAAGCCGGCCACTTCTATCAGGCAACGGCCTTTGACCGGCAGGGCGTCCGCCGCCGGCGGCACCTGATTCTGCAGGGCCGGGAAGTCAAGGCCATCGAGGATGACGTCCTTGATGCGGACATGCTTGCGGACGACGCATCGCTGCAGGGCGAAGGAGCGTTGCTGGCCGCCTTGGATTCCAAGCGCACGGGCCGGATGTCCGACATCGTCGGCACCATCCAGTCCGAGCAGGACCGCATCATTCGGTCATCCATTTCCGGCGCCCTCGTGGTGCAGGGTGGACCCGGTACCGGTAAGACTGCTGTGGCACTGCACCGGGCCGCGTACCTGCTTTACACACACCGGGAACGGCTGAAGACTGCCGGTGTGCTGCTGGTGGGCCCGTCGTCGTCGTTTATGAAGTACATCGAACGTGTTCTTCCCTCGCTTGGTGAGACCGGCGTGGTCATGGCCAGCGTGGGTCGACTGATGCCGGGCATCAAGGCGGTTGCTGAACCTGAGGCAGAGGTCGCGGCCATCAAGGGGCGGCTGGATATGGTGAAGGTTGTGGCCAATGCGGTGGCGAACCGGCAGCGGATCCCTGCCGAGGACCGCGTCCTGGACGTTGACGGCCGCAAACTGGTGCTGACGCGGCGGCAGGTCAGCCGGGCGCGCGAACGTGCCCGGTCCACCGGCAAGCCGCACAACGAGGCGCGCCTGACGTTTATCAAGATTCTGCTCCGCGAACTGACCGAACAGTTGACCGATCTCGTGGAAGCCGGGAGCATCGGGAACAATGCCGACCGCTCGTATCTCGCTGAAGATGTCCGCACGGCCCGCGATGTTCGGATCGTCCTGAACCTGTGCTGGATGCCGATGACTCCGGAGAAGCTGATCACCGAGCTTCTGAGCAAGCCCGCAGTCCTGGCGGCCTGCACACCGAGCCTGTCCCTTAGGGAGCGGTCGCTGCTGCTGCGCTCCGCTGATGCGCCCTGGACCGAGGCCGATGTCCCGCTGCTGGACGAGGCCGCGGAGCTCCTTGGCGAAATGGACCCGGCGGCGGGACGTGGCCTTGCACAGCAGGAGCACGACCGCGCCCGGGACCTTGCCAACGCCAAGCAGACACTGGTGAACATGGGGGACATGGGTGTCGATGTACTCATCTCCGCCGAGGAACTCGCCGATCAGAACCAGGAGCGCGAGAACCGCCTGACGGCCGCCGAGCGCGCCACCAGCGACCGCACGTGGGCCTTCGGCCACATCGTGGTGGATGAGGCGCAGGAGCTTTCGCCCATGCAATGGCGCCTGCTGGTCCGCCGTTGCCCGCTGAAATCCTTCACCATCGTGGGCGACATCGCACAGACGAGTTCAGTTGCCGGCGCTAACTCCTGGCAGGGGGCCCTGGCGCCCATGTTCGGTGACCGCTGGCAGCTGGAGGAGCTGACAGTGAACTACCGGACGCCCTCCCAGATCGCCGAAGCCGCCGCCCGCATGGCCAACGCTGCCGGACTGGTGGTTTCCGCGCCGAAGGCCGTCCGCGAAGGGCGCTGGGCCCCTGTTATCGACAAGGTTGACCGCGGACAGGTGGTGAGCCGTTTGGTGGAGGTACTCCCCGAAGAACTGGCAGCGCTCGACGGCGGCCTCCTCGCCGTGATTGCCGACGGCGACCTTCTGCCTGCGGCAACGTCAGCCCTTCGTGCCGTGTACGGCCGGCGCATCGGCAACGGCGCGGGCAGCTACGAACAGGACATCGTGGTCATCAGCCCGCGCGAGGCCAAGGGCCTGGAGTTCGATGGCGTTGTGGTCCTTGAGCCGTCCGTCATGCTCAACCACGAGCACGGCCGGGTGGGCGATCTGTACGTCGCTATGACCCGGCCCACCCAGCGGCTCCGGCTGATCGCCGCGGAAGGTATTCCGGCAGGCATAGACGGCTGAGCAGGTCTGCTTTGCCCTTGACGCCCGGCGCCGTTCATTTCGACGCCGGGCGTCGCTGATCCTGCTAACTTAGAAGTCGTGTCAGAACTCAACGATCTCGAATCCCAGCAGAACGACCCCACCTTCGCCAATGTCTGGCAGGAGCTGAAGTGGCGCGGCCTGGTCCACGTCTCCACCGATGAAGAGGAACTGGAAAAGCTTCTCGCTGGTGATCCGATCACCTATTACTGCGGATTCGACCCCACGGCGCCGAGCCTGCACCTGGGTAACCTGGTCCAACTCCTGGTTATGCGCCGGCTGCAGCTCGCCGGGCACAAGCCGCTGGGGCTGGTTGGCGGATCCACGGGACTGATCGGCGATCCGCGGCCCACCGCTGAACGCACGCTGAACACCAAGGACACCGTTAATGAATGGGTGGGCTACCTGCAGGCCCAGGTCCGCCGATTCTTGAGCTTCGATGGCCCCAGCGCCGCCCACATGGTCAACAACCTCGACTGGACCGCGCCGTTGAGCGCCATTGACTTCCTGCGCGAGATCGGAAAGCACTACCGGGTCGGCACCATGCTTCGCAAGGATGCTGTCGCTTCCCGCCTCAGCTCGGACGAGGGCATCAGTTACACGGAATTCAGCTACCAGATCCTGCAGGGCATGGACTACCTCCAGCTGTTCCGTGACTACGGCTGCATGCTGCAGACCGGCGGCTCGGACCAGTGGGGTAACCTCACCAGCGGCACTGAACTCATCCGCAAGGTTGAGGGTAAGAGTGTGCACGCCCTGGGCACCCCGCTGATCACCAACTCGGACGGCACCAAGTTCGGCAAGAGTGAAGGCAATGCCATCTGGCTCGACGCCGGCATGTGCAGCCCGTACGCCTTCTACCAGTTCTGGCTGAACACCGCCGACTCTGACGTAGTGGACCGGCTGAAGGTCTTCACTTTCCTGAGCCGCGCGGAAATCGAAACCCTGGCAGCTGCCGTGGCCGAGCGTCCCTTTGCACGGGAAGGCCAGCGGAAGCTGGCGTTCGAAGTGACTTCTCTGGTCCACGGTGTGGGGGCAACGGAGAAAGTCATCGCGGCGTCTGCTGCACTTTTTGGCAACGGCGACCTGTCGGCCCTGGACCGGCCAACGCTTGAAGCAGCCACGTCGGAGCTTCCGTCCGCTCGCATCCAAGTGGATGGCCTCGGGATCATTGACCTGCTGGTGGCGTCTGGCCTGTCGGAGAGCAAGTCCGCGGCACGGCGGACTGTCGGCGAAGGCGGTGCCTATGTAAACAACGAGAAGGTGTCCGACCCGGAAGCTGTCATCTCCGAATCGGAGCTGCTGCATGGCCAGTACCTGCTCCTGCGCCGCGGCAAGAAGAATCTCGCGACTGTCGAAGTCCTGGTTCCTTAGCCTTACCAAGCCCCCATTCATGCTCCTCCGCAGCCGATTTGCACGGCCTCGGGGGAGCGTGTATTGTTTTCTGAGTCGCCGCCGTTGAGTGGTGACAAACCCCCTTCACAAGAGAAGCAATTCATCGTGTGCAAAGCACGAAAATGATGAAAAGCTTAACTTTTTGATGGGCGGATTCGTTCCACAGAGTGAATATCGGGAAAATAACCCGGATTTGCAAAGTGAATAAGAATGAAATAAGCTATAAACATCGCAGCGAAGAAAAGCGAAGCAAAAGAATTCATTTGAATATGAATTGTTTCGGGAATTATTCGAATGTGTCTGTTGTTTGAGAACTCAATAGTGTGCCAAGTTTGTTGATACCAATTTATTGTATTGAATTGGTTGAATTGATTGGATCCGCCACCCCGTGGTGTGGTCTGGTT